>CAZWRO010000164.1:0-2183 GCA_964635365.1 uncultured bacterium
TGGCGAGGGAGTCTTGCGTGAGGAGTGCGGCGCGGCCGCGGTTGCACTCGGCGAAGAGGGAGTTGACGGCCCACTGGTGGGCCTCGGCCCAGGAGGCCCAGCGCCCGCGCAGGTCGAGGAGGGTGGGGAGGCCGAGATCGTCGGCGGTGATGACGGCTTGGCGGAGGCCGGCGGCGGTGGTGGCGAGGTCGAGCGTGAAGGGTTGGTCGGGGTCGTAAAGGATCTGGCCGGCGAGCTGGGGGCGGAGGATTTCGAGGAGTTCGCTTACGGTTACGGGTCGGGTGGTGTGGGGCGCGAGACGGAGGGAATAGCGGAGCCAGTCGGCGTCGCGCGGGTTGGTGAGAAGGAAGACGCGGGGCCCTGCGGGATCGCGGTTGGCGATTCCTTGCAGGCCGGTGGCGAGGAGGTGCTGGGCGGGATCGGATTGGGAGACGTCGGCCACGAGCACGGTAGGAGGGGTTTGGGGGTCTGCGAGGCCGGGCGAGACGAGCCCAACGAGAGCGAGGAGGGTGATGAAGGCGACGGCCGGCAGCAGGCGGGATGTCATGGTCACACCTTCCCGAGGAGTGGACCCGATGCGGCGGGTCGCGAAAGGATGATAGCGCCGCCGGTGGGTGGGGTCAAGAGAGGTGGTGCTGGAGGCATCGGGCGGCAGGTCTTGGGGAAGCCGTGAGGGAAACGGGAGGACGGTACGCGTGAGGGCAGTGGGAAAACCGAGCGGGGAGAGGGCCGACCTGATGTCCGAGAAGCCAGAGGGCAAACGCAAGCAAGGCCCGGCGATCGTACGATCGGTGGAACGGGCGGGGCGCATCATCGAAGCGCTGTTGGTGGCCGGGCCGCTCGGCCGACGAGTGAGTGAGCTGAGCAGGGAGCTGGACCTTCACAAGACGACGGTAGTGCGACTGCTGCATACGCTGCAGTCGCTGGGAGTGGTGAGGAGAGATGGGGACTCCTACTCCTGGGACAGGCTGGCGTGGTTGAGCTTGGGATGGAGCGTGCGCGACGCCATGAGGGGCGCGGGCGCACTGCGCGAGGTGCTGCATGATGTGGCGGAAACGGTGGGGGAGAATGTGCTGCTCGCGCGTCCGGATTCGTCGGAACGGAACATGCTGCTAGTTGCCTTCGCGTTTCCGGACCATAGCTTGCGGGCGTATGAACCTTTCACGGACACGGCCCCGATACATGCCGTGGGGGCGGGGAAGGCCTACCTGAGCGGCAAGTCGGAGGTGGAGCTCGATGCATGGTTGCCGGAGAGCCTGCTGAAGTGCACGGAGCACACCATAACTTCGCCGAAGAAGCTGCGGGAGGAGATCCTGCGCTGTCGTGAAGTTGGGTATGCGGTCTGCCGGGATGAGTATATCGCGGAGGTGTCGGACCTGGCGGTGCCGGTGGAGGATGAGCATGGGGCAGTGCTTGCGGGGCTGGAGGTGGGGGTGCCCACGATAGAGATGACCGCAGAGAACATAAGTCGCTGGGCACCCGAGCTGCTGCGAGCGGCGAAGAAGTTTTCTCTGGTGCTCTCCACTGTGCCGACTGGCGTTGCCTCCGAGCAGACGGAACCGCCTTCCGCGAGGATGGTCCGAGAGGGAAGCGGCAACGCCAATGGACCGTCTGGTGAAACGGAATTGCGGGATGGGGCGAAGATAGTTTAAGAATTATAGCGTAAACCGGATGTAAGGTAGTCATTTGTAAGCGGAGGGGATTAGTTTGTCTTCGCTTGCTGCTGGGGCCGCAGTGCGAAACAACGCTGCAAAAACGTTGCGCTGTGTGGTGAATCGCGCTATACTGACGCGAGTGTTTCTTCGGCTCGCCTCAGGGTAGTATATCCCCAGGAAACGCGAGTTCGACCAAAAGATATGGCCTGATGGATTGGCTCCGGCCCCGGGAACCGTGCTGAGCAGGACGCGTACTTTCCCAGTTGAGCACCGGGGCCGGAACTGTTAACTTGGGTAGTGAGGGGGAACGTCAGGGCAGTATGTGCTGGACGTTGAACCACTCCCAGGCTCCGGCCTGGCGTAGGCCCCGTTCGAGCCGAGCGCAGGACTCGCAACACCCGCAGTGGTCGCTGCCTCCCGCGTAGCAACTCCAGATGTAGGAGAGGGGCGCGTCTATCTGCCGGCCGAGCCGGACGATGTCGGCCTTGGTGAGGTCTTGCGTGTAGCTGTGAAGGCGCACGGCGGCGC
>CAZWRO010000164.1:2283-5057 GCA_964635365.1 uncultured bacterium
GGGCAGGCCTCTGCGAGCCAGGGCAGTTCGATGAGGAGGTGGGGAACATCCAATTCCCGGCACATGTGGGCGGAGGCGGCGGCCTCGCGGGCGGCCGCGCGCTGGCCGTAGTCGAAGGTGAGGGCGGCGGCGACGCCGCATTCCAGCACCGCTTGCTTGAGATTGACGGCGGAGTCGAGGCCTCCACTGAGCAACACTATGGCCGACATCGTATCTACTCCTGGTAGGTGGCAGCAGAGCAGTCGGACTCGTAGACGGTCACTCGCGCGACGTGGATATCCGCTTGCAGCTCGGCTTGGAGCGCGGCGCTGAGGCCTCGATAGAGGTGGCGGGCGATGGCCTCGGCTGTGGGGTTGGTGTCGGCGAAGGGGGGAAGTTCGTTGAGGAAGCTGTGATCGAGCGGAGCGATCACCTCGGCGCATGTCTGCTTGAGTTCGCCGAAGTCGATCAGCATTCCCAGGTGGTTGAGTCGGTCGCCGGCGACGGTGATGACGGCGCGGTAGTTATGGCCGTGGAGCCGCGCGCAGGGCCCGGGGTGGCCCTCGATCTTGTGGGCGGCGGAGAATGAGATGTCAACGGTAAGTTCGAACACTGGAAGACCCCCTGTGGCCCGGCAATTGTAGCACGGGGCCGACGGGGAGGCAAACGGTTTGCGGCGCCGGGAGGGGCGAACGTCGGGCAAAGGGAGGGCCGCCCCATGTGGTAGGTGGTCGCTTGTTGGGCGGAGAAGAGTGCGGGTGGAGGGAAAGTGATGCCGGAACGCGGGTTGGTGATTCGGGATCTGCCGGCGAGCGAGCGTCCGCGGGAGCGGATGGAGAAGTATGGCGCGGAGGCCTTGTCAACGACGGAGCTGTTGGCGATCGTGCTGCGGGTGGGCTCGCGGGGTGAGTCGGCGCTGCATCTGGCGGCGCGGCTGCTGAGCGAGCTTGGGGGATTGCCGGGGATCGCGCGGGCGCGGATTCCGCAACTGTCGCGGCTCGCGGGGATGGGACTGGCGAAGGCGACGCAAGTGAAGGCGGCGTTCGAGCTGGGGAAGCGACTGGCGACGTCGACGGAGGGCCCGCGGACTGTGGTTCGCGGGGCCTCGGAGGCGGCGGCCCTGGTGATGGAGGACCTGAGGTATCGAGAGCAGGAGTGCTTGGCGGCGATCTTTCTGGATGTGCGGAATCAAGTGATCCAGGTGCGGGTGCTGACGATGGGCACGCTGACGGGAAGCCCGGCGCATCCGCGGGAGGTGTTCAAGGAGGCTTTGGCGCAGGGGTGCGCGAGTCTGATAGTCTGTCACAACCATCCCAGCGGAGATCCGACGCCGAGCAAGGAGGATATTGCGTTCACCGCGCGGCTGGTGAAGGCGGCGGAGGTGATGGGGGTGCCGGTGCTGGATCATATAGTGATTGGAGCGGGTCGGTTTGTGTCTTTGAAGGAGTCGGGGCAGATGTAGCGGCGGAAACCGAGATTGAGTCTGAGAGCCCCTCTGCGGCGCAGAGGGGCTCTCTGCGTTATTGGGGGTTGTCACATCTGAAGCTGGCTGCGGTTGTGAGATGGCGGCCTGTTCGGCCTATGTGTGGAAGTAAGGAGGGAGATAATCAGTATCTTTTCGAGCACCGGGCCGGAGCGCACCGCAAGGACAGCACGTCTGTGGGCGCGGTTGCACGCAAGATTGGCACCCCGTTTGGAGCACTGGCAAAAGCAGTCACGAAGGCACTGGTTGAAGCAGCAGCGTGAGCACTGTTCGAGACATTAGCAGTAGCAGTCACGAAGGCACTGGTTGAAGCAGCAGCGTGAGCACTGTTCGAGACATTAGCAGTAGCAGTCACGAAGGCACTGGTTGAAGCAGTGACATCCAACAACGAGTCTCTGGCGACGGCGCGCGGTTTCAGCCTGCGGGATTGGTGGTCCCTCGCGTGGGCGGATATGTCGAGCGGCAGATGGGCGTTGTATGCCATCTACATCGGCGCGTCGGTGCTGATAACGCAGCTCTACGGGGAGCGAACGGAGGAGCTTTCCACCGCCACGCTGGCACAACTGGTGGCGGGGGAGGCGGATTCGCCATTTCAGTACCGACTGTTGATGCCGTTTCTAATAGGGATTGCGGCCGCGGCCAATCACATCGAGGCTTTCCTCTTGGTGGATACGGGGTTCCGGCTGCTGACGCTGTTCGCGCTGATGCTGGTGCTGCGCCGATGGCTGCGGCACTTCGTGAATCCCGTGCTGGCCGACGTGAGCCCGCTGCTCCTGGGCGTGATGCTGCCGTGGTCGTTCGACTTCTACTGGCCGTACGACTTCTCGGGAATCCTGATCTGGACGGCGTGCTTGGTGGCGATGGTAGAACGCCGGTATGCGCTCTATCTGGCATTGTTCGCGATTGGGACTTTCAACCGGGAGACGACGTTCTTCCTGATGGCGATATTCGCGGTGACGCAGTGGGAATCGCTGGGGAAGCGAGAGACGATGAAGCGCACGGGGCATCAGCTACTGATCTGGGGGCTGATCTTCGTGGGGCTGCGAGTGATGATTCGTCCGAACGGGGGAGAGGTGCTCGAAATCCACCCGATGGAGAACCTTGCCTATTTGACATCGGGGGCCTGGGTAGAGCTCTTCGAGCACTGGACGCGGCTGCTGTCGACGCTGGGATTTGTGTGGTTGCTGGCGGCGTGGCACTGGCGAAAGAAGAGCGCGTTCCTGCGGCGGGCGTGTTGGGTGCTCCCGGCGCAGGCTGTGGTGTTCCTGGTGGTGGCGCGGCTGGTGGAGATCAGGGTGTGGTATGAGTGGAC
>CAZWRO010000165.1:0-2796 GCA_964635365.1 uncultured bacterium
ATCTCGATGAGGTAGGAGTTGAGCTCGCCCTCGTTCCACTCGGCGAAGACGTCGTGGAGCTGGGAGGCGGTCAGGTTGAGGCCGTTCTTCATGATGAAGTAGGCTTCGACGATGAGCTGCATATCGCCGTACTCGATGCCGTTGTGCACCATCTTTACGTAGTGGCCGGCGCCGTCGGGGCCGATGTAGGTGCAGCAAGGCCCGCCGTCCACCTGGGCGGCGATCTTGGTCATGATCGGCGCGACGAGGTCGTAGGCCTCCCTCTGGCCGCCGGGCATGATGCTGGGGCCGAGGAGAGCGCCCTCCTCGCCTCCGGAGACGCCGGTGCCGATGTAAAGGAAGCCTTTTTCGGCGAGGGCTTTGCTGCGGCGGATGGTATCGGGAAAGTGGGAGTTGCCGCCGTCGATGATGAGATCACCCTTGTCGAGGTAAGGCAGGAGCCGGTCGATGAAGTCGTCTACCGGCTGACCGGCTTTGACCATGAGCATGATCTTGCGGGGACGGCTGAGGGCGGCGACGAAGTCCTCGATGGTCTCTGCGCCAACGAAGTTCTTGCCCTGCGCCCGCTCGGCCATGAACTCCTGAGTGCGAGCCGTGGTTCGGTTGTAGACGGCGACAGAGAAGCCTTTGCTTTCAACATTCAAGGCCAGGTTCTGGCCCATGACGGCCAGCCCAATCAGCCCGAAGTCCTGGGTGCTCATTTCCTTCGTCTCCAGTCCATGTCTCGACCGGTTCCTCGAATCTGCTGGACGGGAACTGCGGCCGTGCTTCAGATATTGGCTTGGCGCGGGCAGTCTTCCTGCTGTGGCCGCCGACGAGGCGGTGATCCTTGACACATCGTGCGGTCGGCACTAGAGTCCAGAGCGCAATGGGTGAGCCGCAGCTCGAGATGGCGAGGTCGGACCTTAAGGGGATTCCCGACGTGGTGCTCCCCCCGGACTGCACGATCCGCGCCTATCGATCCGGAGACGAGTGGGCCTGGTGCCGTCTGGTGAACGAGGCGATTGGGGGGGACTACACTCCGGAGAAGCTGCGCGCTGAGATGGCGGGGGCGGCCGATTTCGACCCGTTGGATCTCCTGTTCGTGGTGAGGGGCGAAGAGGTGGTGGGCACCGCGTGGGCGCTCAGACAGGCTGGCTCACCCAGCGGGAAAGGCATCGTCCACATGGTCGCGGTGGCTCTGGAGCACAGGGGAGGTGGGCTCGGGCGGGCGCTGGTCGTGGCGGTGCTGCATCGACTCTGGGAGGTGGGTGCGCGCTCCGCCGGGCTGAAGACGGACGATTTCCGACCGGCCGCGATTCGGATCTACCTCGGGGTGGGTTTTCGTCCTGTGCTCAGCCATGAGAACCATCCCGGACGCTGGCGCGCGGTGTATCAGGAGCTTGGCATCGAGGAGGAGATCGAGTGAAGCGTTATCGGATGGGAGAGCTGCCTGCGGCAGGGCGACATCTCTTCGCCGGCGTGGTGGCGGGAGAGTACATCTGGGAGGAGGCGGCGGTGGAGTTCCGGAAGCCGGGGGAGGTCGTTCCCTGGGCTTCGCATGAGGATGAAGAGGTGTACGTTATCTTGCAGGGCAAGGCGAGGGTGCACCTCGAAGCCGGTGTGGAACACCTTGCGACGGGCGACGTCATGGTGATAGAGCCGGGTGAACGTCACCAATTCGTGTCCGACGAGAAGGAGCCCTGCGTGCAGATGTATGTGCACTGCGGGCCGGAGCTTCACGCGAATCAGGTCTCGCTACAAGAGACTTCCGAAGGGGGAGGCTAAGATGAAGGTTCATCAGTTGAGTGACTTGCCGGCCAGCAACGCTTCGCACATTTTCGGTGGCATCTTCACTGGCGATTTCATCCACCAGGGCGGCCTGGTGTTCGCCGCTCCGGGGCGGGTGGCTCACGAGGATGAACCGCGGCACGTGCATGATGACGGGGAGATCTTCGTGATCTTGCAGGGACGGGGAGTGGTGCACCTGGATGACGGCGATGTGCGTCTGGCGGCGGGGGACGTGGCTGTGATTGAGAAGGATGAGAACCATCACTTGGAGTCGGACAGAGACGACCCGTGCGTCGTCATCTGGCTGCACTGTGGCCCGGAGCGGCATCCAGAGCAGGCGGGCTGAGGCACCGCGGCGGCTCAGGTCGCCAGCTCGATGGTGACGATCTCTCGCGTGCGGGCCCGCACGCGAAGCACCCCCTGAGCTATTGGAACCTGCTTGAGGCGACGCTCGCGTAGGTCGGTCAGATGCGCCGACTTGATCCCCAGCCGCGGCGAGGGGCGGAGAGTGGCGCGGGCTGTCTTCGGGGACATGTTCACCATGCGGACGAGCAGCGAATTGCGCCCCTCGCATTGCTTGAACGCGGTCAGCTCGAAGGACCCGGAGACGCGAAGGAAGGAATGCGCGCCGGGCAGGTCGCCGCCTCCGGGCGAGTAGAGGTAGTAACCGACGTAGGGTTCATGCCGAAAGGCCGCGGCTTCTTGGGAGAGGGTTGCCCAGGAGTCGGCCGCGCGGCCCGGCAGGAAGGCGTACTCCTGGGAGATGGGACGCAGACAGTTACCTCCGGGCGCTGCCCAGAAGGGCCTAAGCGGGTCGTTGATGTGTCCGTTTGCCTTGAGGAGACATTTGGTGAGGATCAGGCGTCCTCGCTCCAGGCGTGCGTCGTAGGAGTGCATTCCTCGGGAGAGGAGGGTGGCCCGCAGGCGACCGTGCTTGGCGGTGACGAAGTCACGGCAGGCTTCCTGTAAGCAAGGGGCGTCGTGCGGGATCACATCGAAGGTGGAGCCGGCCTCGGTGAGCGTGGT
>CAZWRO010000165.1:2896-4994 GCA_964635365.1 uncultured bacterium
CTCCGGCCGTGACTTTTCGCGGCCGTCACTATCCCCTCCGGGAGAAGACGGCTGACATAGAGATCGCCGGCATCGGCCCGATCGCGCAGCCGATTGAGGCCGCGATAGCGCGCCCCGGTTCGACGGTCGGTCAGGTCGAAGGTGCCGTCGGTGTGCAGGCGCACGCGCACGAACTCGTTCTCCATGCCGGAAGGGAGGCGCTTGACGCTTGCGCGGGCGGCAGGACTCTCGCCCTCCTGGAGGTAGAATGTTCGGTAGCCCAACGGCGGCAGGTCTGAGGTGAACGTGACGGTGGCTTCGATCGCTTTCTGGGGAAGCTCCTCGAAGTAGTCGTTGTTCCAGCGGCGATAGTGGCGGCCCACGGTTCGGGCCTTTATGGAGGCCGGTAGCTCCCGGCCTCGGTCGTCCACCAGCTTGAAATCGGTTCCGTCAGCCGGTAGCTGCATCGTGTGGTTGACAGGACACTTGCGCTTGTGGGGCAGGGGGTTCCAGACGAGTAGCTGGGCGACGTGCTGCCCGCGCGGGCGTCTGGCCGACCGGGCGATTCTCAGCGCGGCGTCGGAGGTGAGGAGATCGGCTATTTCGTCGACGCGCTTGGCGCGATTCTCGGCGTCTTCGTGCGTCGCGTCCACGGAGCATCCGCAGATGTCATCGTGGGGGGAGTTACGCAGGAGGGTCTTCCACGCGTAGCGTAGCGCCGGCGGGGCCACTGCCGGCGGTAGCGCGGAGCAGTTGCCGACGTTGAAGGCGAAGCCGATGTGGTGTTGCTCGCGTATCTGGCGCCCCTCCAGGCCAAGGCAGGTGACGAGCGCGGTCAGCGGCTCCGCGTTCCTCTCCAGCTGAGAAGCGGCCTGGTCGTACTGCTGCTTCAGGTAGGGTCGCGAATCGAGAGTGCCGTTGAGCGTGGACCAGAAGTCTCCCGTGTGCATCTCACCATAGAGGGTGCGCAGTTGCGGTCGTTCCTGTTTGACCAAGGCGACGGATCTGTCGGTGTCGATCTGCACGAAGGAAACGTCGGGGAACCGCTTGGCGCTGTGCGCCACGAGATCGGGCAGCTTGTGCGCCGGGCCGTGATGGTCGTTGCCGTTGCCGAAGAAGAGGACCCGGGAGCGGTTTCCGACGCGCGCATAGGCGTCCAGCACTTCCCGTACTTGTCGCTCGGCAAAGGCGTAGTCGATCTCGTCTGTGTCGGGGTCGCCGCGCGGGTAGTCGCGGGTCGGCACTCCCCAGTTCATTATGTTGGCGTACCCTTCGACCTGAAAGATGGCGAGGAGGCGGCTGCTGCCGTCGGGCCCCTGCCACCAGAAGGTGGATCCGGCTCTCTTCATCTGCTCTTTGGACATCCCGCGGGAGAAGAAGATCGACTCGAGCCCGAGGCCCTGCCAGATCTGCGGTATCTGGGAGACCAGGCCGAAGGGGTCGGCGACGTATCCCTGACAGCTCGAACGGCCGAAGGATTCGGCGATCTGCTGCCCGATGACGCCATTGCGGATCAACGACTCGCCGGTGATGAGGAACGTGTCCGGGAGAACGTAGAAGGGGCCGATGGTGAGGCGGCCCTGGCGGACGAGACGTTGGATGCGGGGGCGGTCATCGGGGAAGAGCTCGAGGTAATCTTCGAGCACGACCGTCTGTCCGTCGAAGGTGAACTGGGTGTAGCGGGGATCGTTCTCGAGTATGTCCAGCAGGCGGCGCACGACTCGGCAGAGGCTGAGCCGGAAGTGCTCGAAGGGATGGTACCAGGCGCGATCCCAGTGGGTGTGCGGGACAACGGCGGCCACCAGCTTCTTGCCTCGGAGGAGTTGACGGAAGCTCGGCTGTTTCATGTCTTTGTCCCTTCTACAAAGCTTGTGTCGGCGGCGCTACCCATCGAACCGGGCCTGCTCTTCCAGCAAGTCCGGGATCGCCCGGACGCTATCGAAGTCGGCCTTGATGTGGATCTCTTTGAGGATGAGGTCGCAGAAGACGATGTTGAACTCCGCCGCCCAGGGCAGCCGGTCCGGCAGGTCGCCGTGCATGGCTGCCAGCAAGCGTTCCTGCGAAGTCATGGCCTTTTCGCCTCTCGGTATTGCATTGGCCCACCCGCGAAGTGCTGCGA
>CAZWRO010000166.1:0-4987 GCA_964635365.1 uncultured bacterium
CCGTCAACGCGGACACGACCTTCAATGCTCTCACCTAGCCGGAGTTTCCCCCAATACTAGTGCCCGAAAACGCGACGCCCTCACAGGGGCGTCGTCCACCACCAGCGCGGGCTATGCCCGCCCCACCACCGCGGGCTACGCCCGCCGCACCGCACCCGACCCGAGGCCTGGGCGTCTCAGCGCCTCTAAACTGCCGTCACCCCCCCAGGCCGCAGATTACCAATACCACGTCTCGCCCGCTTTTCCCTGTCCTGCCCACGGCCCACCCCAACCCCCAAATTCCTGTCCCATTCCTCCTTCGGCAGATCCAGAGCACCCACCTGGATCGGCGCCTACAAGAGGCCCGGCGGCACCCTGAACACCGGGTCATTCTCACCTGCCGGCAATCTAATAGCCCGACCTCTCGGCAGTTCAATAGGCCGATCAAGCGCGGCCAAGGAAGGCGACGGAAAGCGGCTCATCTCGCCGCCGGCGACCCCGGCGAAACCTGACCGGAGGCCTCTCCCTTAGCCCCTCGTCTTTCGCCCCCGTCTTCCGCCTCTGGCGGCCGAGACTCCGCATAGGCAACCACGCCCCCGGAACGCCGCGCCATCTGGGCCTCCGCGCGGATCACGTGCCAGGCCGTGTCGATCAGCCTCCGGTTCCGGTTGCGGCTCTCCCGCTGAAGACGCCGGTGGGCATCCTCCTCGCTCAACCCGAGGCGACGCATCAGCACCCCCTTCGCCCGCTCCACCACCTTCCGCGACTGCACCGACTCGCGAATCTTAGTGAGTTGGTTCTGCAGGTGGTGCAGATCCCTGGCCCGCGCGGCCGCCACCCGCACCGCCGCCGCCAGCGCCTGCGCCGGCACGGGCTCGATAATATGCACCAGCGCCCCCGAGTCCAGGGCCAGCTTAATCGCCTGTCGCGACCCAGCGGGAGTCAGCAGCACGAGCGCCGGCCCGCCGTTGGCCGCAATTCGCGAAAAGGCCTGCGCCGCGCTGAAGTTCCGCGTGTTCGTCCTCAGCAGGACCACCGCCGGGCGCAGTTCTCGCACGCGATCGTAGGCGCTTCGGGAAGTGAGACACAGGGGTCGCACGGCGTAGCGCGAGCTTTGCAGCGCCCGCGCAATCTCCCCCGCCGCGCGCGACGTGTCCGCAACCACGACGACGCGAATGGGGTCCTTCGAGTGCTTCGCTGTTGGCATCGGCTCCCTCCAAAAAAAGCCTTCCGATTCCCTTGCGGGACGGAGGGCAGCCATTGCCCGGCGAGGCCCAGCCGCCGTGGCCGACAACCTCGCGCGCTTAATTATTGCCTGGTAGCATACCAGAGCCCAGGTCGAGAAGCAACAGGTCGATGTGCTTTTTCCGCGACAGCCCGCGGTTCAGACCCTCGTTCAGCACGCGGGACGCGCTGGAGTCGGTCAGCGCACGGGACGCGCTCAGCGCGATGGATAGGAGGCGAACAGCTTCCCCCACTTCATCTCCAGCGCCTTCTTCACCCGGCCCGCCCCCACACACGGATACCAATACACATCGTGGTACAGCCTCGAAGCAACGTACGACCACGGCGCCAGCGCCGTGCGCAGCAGGAACTTCTCCAGCGGCTTCAGCGGCCCCCAGTAGATCATCTTCTGGCCGCGGCTCGCGAGCGTGTTCTCCCCCCGCGTGAAGTGCCAGTTCTCTCCCGAGATATCATCCCCCACGATGTCGATCTCCTCCATCCTCCCCGCTCCCAAACCCGCCTCGTGCGCCAGCCGGATGAACATGAGCGACATCGGATCGAACCCCATCATCTTCGCCACCACGGCATCGATGGCCACTTGATCCGCGCTGGCCAGAATCAGATCCTTCTCGTGAGGCACCATACAACGCGGCCCCGGCCCATCGCCGGTGAACGTCGCGTCGGTGACCGCGAACACCCCGGGATGAATCTCTTTCTGAATCGTCAGCAGGTCCACCAACGTTTGATGAATCACCGAGTGCGTCCAGTGCCTCCGGTTGTGCAGCAGTCCGCCGAAGGCGTTCTTCATCGCCCCCGTCATCGTCGTGAAGACATGCGTCTTCGCCGTCGGCAACTGGATGATGTTCGACCCCACCAGCCGCTTCGGTATGCGGATCCCGTGCGGGTAGATCTCGGGCAGCGCAAGCATCTTGCCCTTCGGCTTATAGGTGATCCACTCTTCGCCTTCTTCGTAGAGGTGGATGTTCCGGACGTCGTACTTCTCCAGCACCGGCTTGTGCTTGTTGGCGACCTCGCCCTTGCGCGCGGAAACCACGACGGTCTCGTTGTGCGCCCCGTACAGCTTCTCCTTCGCCCAGCCGTCGGCGAGCAGCTTCTTGATGACCCCTTCCAGTTGCCAGGGCGCCGTCGAGCAGGCCGGATACCAATGCTGCCACGAAATATTGATCTTCAGCGCTACCTCGGCCTGCGCGTCGAGGTGCTCCCGGTAGCCGGCCAGGTCCAGCAGCCTGGCGTAGTCCTCCAGCACTGTCTCCGGCCGGGTGCGTAGAACGGCCACGACGGGGCGGTCCATAACACTCCTCTCAGCCCAGATAGATCACCACACCAACTATACCCGCCCACACCAGTATATTAATGAGGAAAGGCCGGTCGGAGAGCAGGATCCTGTCCGGATCTCCGCCCTCCCCTTTCTGATGGATTAGATACAGATATCGGAAGATCCCGAAGATCACACAGGGCACCGTGTACATCAGATGGTCCGACCCGAAGACGCTGATCGTTCGCGCGTCCACCGTGTACAGTATGTAGGCCATTAGCGTGGAGGCGGTAACCACGCCGATCATCTGGTCCAACAGGTAGGCGCTGTATTCCGTGAGACTGGCCCGGTGGGCGGAGGCGTTGTTCTCCAACAGCACCAGTTCGTGCCGACGCTTGCTCAAAGAGATGAAAAGCGCCAGCAGGAGCGTGCAGATGAGCAGCCAGTGCGATATCTCCACATTGATGGCGGCGGCGCCGGCGGCCGCACGCAGCACGAAGAAAAGCGCGACCATGAGCGCGTCCAAGATGACTACGTGTTTGAGCCAGAACGAGTAGAGCAGGTTCAGCAAGAGATACGAAAGGGCGAGCGCCGCGAAGGCCGTATTGATGGCCAGCGAGAGGGCGACGCCGCCGACGGCGAAGACCAGAGCGGCCCCAAGCGCGACGGATTTCGGCAGCCGACCGGAGGCGATCGGTCGGTTTCGCTTGGTGGGGTGCTCCCGGTCCTTCTCGTAATCGGCGACATCGTTGAGCAGATACACCGCGCTCGACAGGAAGCAGAAAATGCAGAACGCACCCAAGCTCCAGATCACCGCGCCCATATCATACAGCCGCTGGCCGAACACCACCGCGATGAGCACGAAGGTGTTCTTTATCCACTGCCGCGGCCGCATGCCCTCAATCAGTGCGAAGATCATGGCTCGACGCTCCAATGTGTGTGATATACCACACGCCGCCGCGTCTGCCCTGCTCGACACCGCCGCGGCAGGACCCCCCGCCGCCCGGTGGAACTAGGTCCCAAGACGCCCGCCTGCTGACACAGAAAGCACTGGGCGGCAAGCAACGATGACACGAGAGCCCTTCGACAGAACCAAGCTCACCCTGAAGCCACTAGGCGAGCGTCGGCACGACATGACCCTCGACGACCTCCTCCCCTTGGACGCCGACACCCCTCCCTTCGATCATCCCGACCTCCCGAAGCTCGCCGACCGCATCGCCGCCGCCCGTCGCGACGATCGCGAGGTCATCGTCCTCATGGGCGCGCACCTCATCAAGCAGGGACTCTCCCGATTCCTCATCGACCTCCTCCGCCGCCGCGCCATCACCTGCCTGGGGATGAACGGCGCCTGCGTCATCCACGACTACGAGCTCGCCCGCATCGGCGCCACCACCGAGAGCGTCGCCCGCTACATCCGCACCGGCGAGTTCGGCCTCTGGCGCGAGACCGGCGAGATCAACGACATCATCAACGCGGCCCCGGGAAAGGGCTTCGGCCAGGCCGTCGCCGAAGCCATCCTCGCCCGCTCCCTCCCCCACCGGGAGACCAGCCTCCTCGCCGCAACCGCCTCCCTCGGCCTCCCCGCCACCGTTCACATCGGCCTTGGCTACGATATCCTCCACGAGCACCCCAACTTCGACGGCGCCGCCGCCGGCGCCGCCTCCTACCGCGACTTCCTCACCCTCGCCGAGCACGTCCGCCATCTCCAGGACGGAGTTTTCCTCTGCCTCGGAAGCGCCGTCATGGGCCCCGAGGTATACCTCAAGGCCCTCGCCATGGCGCGCAACGTCGAGCGCCCCCAGGGCCGCGACGTCAACCACATCACCACCGCCGTCTTCGACCTGCTCGACCTCGGCGACGACCTCCACCAGGAGCCGCCCAAGACCGACCCCCGCTATTACTTCCGCCCCTACAAGACCATCCTCGTGCGCACCGTCGCCGACGGCGGCGAGAGCTTCTACCTCCAGGGCGACATGAAGGCGACCGTCCCCGCGCTCCACCGCGCCCTCGCCGAGCGCCTCCCGTGATCCGACCATGACGCCCCAGCGACTCGACGACATCCTCTCCCGCCTCCCCCAGGCCGCCATCGTCGTTCTTGGCGACTACTTCCTCGACCACTACCTCGAGATCGATCCCGCCCTCGCCGAGACCTCCCTCGAAACCGGCCTCGAGGCCCATCAGGTGGTCACCACCCGCTGCCACCCCGGCGCCGCCGGCACCATCGTCGCCAACCTTTGCGCCCTCGGCGTGGGCCGCGTCCTCTGCCTCGGCTTTCTCGGCGACGACGGCGAAGGCTTCGAGCTACTCTGCGCCCTGCGCGGCATGGGCGCCCAAACCGACGCCCTCCTCGTCCGCCCGGACCGGGTCACCCCCACCTACCGCAAGCCGCTCCTCCGCCTCCCCGACGGCGGCCTGCGCGAGCTCGAACGCCTCGACACCAAGAACCGCCAGCCAACCCCCGCCGACCTCGAAGATGGTGATCGCGCCGCAGTCGGTGGCAACGCCGTC
>CAZWRO010000167.1:0-4979 GCA_964635365.1 uncultured bacterium
GATGCCGTCCGTCACGTGCGCCGCCAGGTCGCCGTCGTAGGACTGGACGGTGATGTAGGCCCCGGGAGCGCCGTCGCGATAGAAGTCGAGCCGCCCCTCGGCATAGTCGCCGGCGCGCACGTTGACAGTGTCGCCGGCCTGGGCGGTCTGAGTGCCTTGCGTGATGGTCTCGAACGGTTGGTCGATGGTGCCAGGCCAGCCGTCATCGCCCCAAGTGGCGACAAAGTAGTCCGTCGCGAAGGCCGTGCCGCAAAGGCACGCAAGCGCGACGAGGCTCAAGACTACGACTGGGATACGTTTCATTGATTCCCCTTGCCACTGTGATTTGTCCCGGCCGATATCCTGCGCTAGCTCGCCCCGTACATCTGAGTTCCGTCCAGACTCACCTCCCTTCTACACCAAGGGCTTGTATATCGCCTCTTCCCTTAGGCCGGGAACAGGCTGTCACAGGCCACGCCAGGATCGATGCCAGGCTACTTCTAGTGTACACGCGAGCAGTCTGCAGGTCATTGTACGATATGACTACGGTATTGTATTTCCTTTGCAGCCCGTCGAGGAATCGGGAGGGGAGCGGCCTTGGCACCAACTGAGGCGGCCTGCGGCCGCTTACATCTCGCGCAGTCTCTTCACGCGCTCTTCGGTGGATGGGTGGGTGCTGAAGAGGCTGTTGGCCCAGCCCTTGTGCTCCGTCAGGGGGTTGATGATATACATGTGAGCCGTCGCCTTGTTGGCCGCCTCCAGCGGCTCACTATCGGCCGCTAGCTTCTCCAGCGCGGCGGCCAGGCCTTCGGGGTAGCGCGTTAATTGCGCCGCGGTGGCGTCGGCCAGGAACTCCCTCTGGCGGGATAGGGCGAGCTGCATCAGCTTGGCCACGATGGGCGAGAGAATGATGAAGACGAGGCCCACGAGTGCGAGCGGATTGCCCTTTCTTCCGGATCCGTGTCGTCGACTGTAGCGCAGGTTTCGCAGCATCCCGTCGGAGAGGAGCATGACCGTTCCCACCAGGACGGTCACCAGCGTCATGAAGCGAATGTCATAGTTTTGGATGTGGGACATCTCGTGGGCGATGACCCCTTCGAGCTCGAGTCGATTGAGCTTGTCGAGGAGGCCTCTGGTCACGGCGATCGCGGCGTGCTGTGGATCGCGACCGGTGGCAAAAGCGTTGGGCGCACTGTCCTCGATGATGTAGGGCCGCGGCAGGGGAAGGCCGGCGGCGATGCTGAGGCCTTCCAGGGCGTTGAGGAGATAGGGCTCGTCGTCCTTGGTCGCCGGTTCAGCCCCGCTCATGCTGAGGACGATTTTGTCGCTGTGGTAATAGCTGCCCCAGGCCAGCAGCAGAGCGAAGAGCAGGGCCGGGAAGACCGCGTACTCGCCCAACTCGAAGTAGAGGCCGAGGAAGTAGCCGATGCCCACAATGAGGAGGACGACGCAGAAGAGAAGGAGGTAGGAACGCCTTCTATTGGCGGCGATCTGGTCGAACACCGATGGCGCCCTCTTGTCCTTCCATGCCCGAGGCGCGGCGTGCGGTCAGTGATGGCAAAGCTGCGACGCGGCGTGTGCTAGAACTGCACCTGGACCGGGCCGCGCGCCTCCGACTCTTCGATCTCGAAGTAATCGCGCGCCTTGAAGCCACCCGTATTTGCGACAATCCGCGCCGGAAACGACTGGATCAGGTTGTGATAGCCCAAGACCGAGTCGTTGTAGAACTGACGGGCGTAGGCGATCTTACCCTCAGTCCCGGTCAGCTCCTCCTGGAGCTGCATGAAGTTCTCGCTGGCGCGCAGTTGCGGGTAGTTCTCGGCAACGGCGAACAGCCTGCGCAGAGCGCCGGTTATCAAGTTCTCCGCCTGGGCCTGATTCTCGACGCCGCGGGCGTCGATGCCGGCCTGGCGGGCCTTGGTCACCTCTTCGAAGGTTGAGCGCTCGTGGCCGGCGTAGCCCTTGACCGTCTCCACCAGGTTGGGAATCAAGTCGTAGCGGCGTCGGAGCTGAACGTCCACCTGGGACCAGGCGTTTTCGATGCGGTTTCGGAGCACGATCATCCGGTTGTAGGTGACGATCCACCACAGGACGACGAGCCCTATTACCCCAATGACTACCCATCCAATAATGTCGATGCTCACGATTGCCCCTCCTTCCGCGAAGGCAGTTGGCTATCTTTGCCATACCCGCGGGTGCACTTCTACTGGGCGCCCACGGCCCGAGCTGCGAATTGACCTTCGCCGACTCGCGCCTCGAGCCTTCGGCCACTTCGGCCCTAGTCGGCCTCTCGTGGCCGAGAGACCGCACTGCGAGTTCGCGCGTATTCAACGTAGCCGATGGATTTGGCGAGCGCGATGGAGGCTGCGTTGGCGATGCCCGTCGAGTGAAGGCACACTCTCCCACGCGCCTGCATGTCGCGCGTCCAGTGTGTGAGCAGCGCCTTTCCGTGCCCATGCTTACGGTGCGATTCGGAGACCTCTATGCCATCTTCGGCCACGAGGTCGGCCATATCGCTCACCGAGGGCTCGCGAGTGACCACCTCCCCGATGAGTTCATCGCCAACGAATAGGCCAAAGGCCTCGCCGCGCCGCGCCGCCGGGTGCTCCAGGGCGCTGCCATATGTCCTTTCGCCGACCCACGTGTCCTCGTCTCCGGGGACAATAACGCGAATCTTCCCCGCCGTCCTGACGCGAGGGGCCTTGCCGGGGTGATACAGGATGACTTCATCCTGCACTTTCCGGAGCGAACATCCCGAGAGCGCTGATTGAATGGACTGTCGCGCCTGCTGCATGAACTCATCGGCTATGATCTGCTCAGGGGTGCGTATCCAGGCCAGCCGGGCGACTTCGGCCAGCGCCCCCGGGTGCACCGAGAGGGCGGCGCGGTCGCCGAAGTGGAAGAGCCAGAGCAGGCGAAAGAATCCGTATCCGCGCTCCGCGTAGGTGCGCCGGTCTGAGGTGCCAACAGCTACCTCTCGCGGTCTGAGATCCGCGATGGAGATGCCGAGGCGGAGCGAGAAGAAGCGATCGACTGCGTCTCGTGCTCTCAACGTGGTCACCCGTGCTCAACTGCGCTCGTTCAGAATCTTCCCCGTCGAGGTGTCCGGCCCCTCTGGGGACGAGTCACGGCACGGCCCTTGGTTGGAGCGGAAAGGTGTAGGCTGATGGTTGTGGCGTACTGTGGAGGCCGCCCAAGGGAGGGCGAGTGCACTGGGGAAAGCTGATCCGATGCGTCCGGACCTATTGGTGCCGGTCAGCAGTTTGGTGCTGATCGGCAGAAGTGAGAGCGGCCCCGCGCGTCACTGAAGATTCGCCGTAGCGATCCTTCACTCGATGGACTTGCTCGGCGAGCCATTCCCGGCGGACGTCCTGCTCCAACAAGGGCAGGTCGAGTTGGCCGCCATTTGGCCCCGGCGAGAGCCGCGCAACGCTCACTCTCACTCGGCGTACCAGGCGACCGTTTAGCTTCATGCGGTCGAACAGAGCTAAGGCCGCCCGGAATATAAGCTCACCGGACCGCGTGGACTTGCTCAAGGTCCGACGCGTGCTTACCCGTCGTAGGTCCCGGAAGACCACGTTGAGCTTCAACTGCTGGGCAAGTTGCCCGCGCTGCCGGAGCTTTCTTGCGACCTCCTCCGTAACTTCCCTTAGGGCGGCACGAATGCGCTCTCGCTCTTCCGTCGGAGGTCGCAGCTCGAACTGCACGGAGAAAAGTCCCCGTTCCCAGCGTCGGGTGGGAGTGGCGCCGAATCCGCTCTGTTCCTGTGGATCATCCCCGCGGGCGATCTGCCACAGACTCCTCCCCCACTCTCCCAATGTCCGCGGCACCGCGCGCTCCGGAAGCGCAGCCAGCTCCTTCGCGCGCCGGATTCCCATCTCATTCAATCGCTGTACGCCCTCGGCATCAACGCCTGGCAGCGCGGATACAGGCAATGCTCCAACGAACTCAGCCGCCTGTTCGGAGGTCACCTCCACCACTTCGCCGGGTGGCGCCGACTCACACGCCAGCCGCGCTACCAGTCGATTCGATCCGAGGCCCACGGAAGCGATCACTCCGAGGTTCACCTTGAGTCGATTGCGAATCTCCTGGGCGATTCTCCTCGGAGCCCCGAAAAGCAACTCTGTGCCGGTCAGGTCGAGCAATACATCGCGATGGGCCTCGCTATCTTGAGATGGATCGTTGAAATCCTGGCGAAGGTGTGGGCTATAGTCCCCACAGATATCAAGCACCTGCTGCCAGAAGTACTCGTACTTCTCGGGATCGGGCTGCGCGATCAATATCTCGGGGCACTGCTGCTCGGCCTCCCACAAAGATACTCCAGGTTGCACTCCGCGCTGGCGCGCGGCGGGCGATACACTTACTACCCGCTGCCCGCTTTTGTCGCACAGCACCAGAGGCCTGTCGGCTCCCGATTTGGCTGAAGCGGAGTGACCGACTCCGGCGTGCTCGCGCTCTTCCACCGAGGCCGCCAGCCCATGCACTCGCAGGTAGGCGAATACCCGCCTCAATTTTCGCTTGCTCTCATTCATCCCACTCACCCACTCACATCTATCCTCCCCAGATGCCACCCCATCGTCTCCGAGCGCAGGTAGATCTCATAGAGATCGTCCCGCTCCTCCACCATCAACGCGAAGTGATAGCATCGCCCCACACCTTCATTCGTCACCCAGCGATTTCGAATCTGTTCGACCCGATAGCACCGGCCTTTCCACTCAAACCAAAGCGGCGAAACCCAGCCCTGCCTGAAATGTGCACAAACTCGAATCGGCTCTCCAATGACTTCCAGCATCTCCCTACCCATTTGTTAGAGCCATTATAGCAAACGTTTGTTCTAGCCGTCAATAGCTATCGAACAAATGTGTGAAATATCGCCCACAGCCGCTCTCAATGCGCTTCTTTGGAGCTCCCCAGATGTCGATAGCCGTAGCACGCACCTCGCTCTATAGGCTAAATACACCCAGAAATAGGGAGGGGGACCCGCCCAGGCGGGTCCCCCG
>CAZWRO010000168.1:0-4949 GCA_964635365.1 uncultured bacterium
ACTGTAGGACGCACCTGCGCTTCATGGGGCATCTCCCGCCGTCGCCGCACTTGCCGCAGTCTGCGTGGCGACTTCCCGGGCGCCGAGTACCCGCAAGGCCCGCCGGTCAGTCCGCTGGGCTTCCTCGCGGGAGAGGTTGGCGTGGCCTACCACCTTGCCATCCTTCTTGATGGGAATGAGGGAGGGTGGAGCGGGCTTCATAATTGGCTCTCCCCTGAGATCGTTTCAATAGCGGCGAATATGGCCTCAAGGTGTAGAGGGGTGGGCATCGCTTTGACGATAAGGCGGTCACGGACCCAGCCGACTCCCCGCGGCGGCTTCAATGCCTTGCCCAGTTCTTCGTATGTGATATCATGGAACCGCCGCAACTGGTTGGCGAGGGCGGCGTCTGCCCGAATGAGGTCCGGCGAGCATAACTGCTCTAGTTCTTCGCGCCGCCGTTCAGCAGCGGCCCGCATATCTCCAATGTGCCGCCGTGCATGGCACCGATAGCATAGGAACTCGATATTGTGCGGTTCGTTGTTCGCGACATCACCATCCACGTGATGGCGTACCTTGGCCGGTTCACCACAACTCGCACAGGATTGTCCGGCTATCTTGTAGCGCCGGATAGCGCGCACACGGCCGCCGTTCTTCGATACGCCACTACCCTTCCAGCTAGGATGCTGTTCGCCACGCGGGGCTGCCTGTTTGGCACAACTCCGGCAGCGTACGCCGCGGGCGCTTACCTGTGCCCCGCAATCCGGGCAGGTAGGTGGGTCCAGCTTCATTTCTTTTACGTGCTTCAAATGGCACGGCCGACAGCGCACGGCCTGAGGGCTTATCGTGGCCCCGCAATCACGACACTTGTGAGGGGCGGCCTTGCCATACCCAAGGCGGGGATTCTCGCTTCGACTTGTCTGCTGTGTTGCTGTCATAGGTTGCTATGCTACTCCTATATACTACTACCATACACTACCAAAAAAAGCCATTCGTGTCAAGAACTTTCTTTGTGGTATAATTGCGACCAGCCATGGACGGCAGATTCCGCCCCCAGTGGGCCGAGTACGTACTAGAGAGGTGGGAGCAATCCGGGCACAGCCGGGTGCAGTTCGCGTCGTGCCTCGGCATCAGCCCTTCGTACTTTGATCAGTTTCGCGAGGGCCGCGTTCCCCCGAGGCGTAGGGTTCTGAAGATAGCCCAATCCCTCAACGAGTTGCCTGATCCCTGGCTCACCGCTGCTGGCTATAACGTTGCGGAGTCCACGCCTACTCACGGTCTCGAAGTCCGTGAGAAAACCCCTCCTGGATACTCTGGGCAGATCCCCGGCCAGGATTCTCCTACTATCGGCACAATCGGAGATGATGGACTGGTTGATCTAGAACAGACGCTAGAGGGGCTATGTGTGTTCACCCTATACGTCCTGGCTGAGTCTCTTGGGCGTTACCACAAGGGCGACAGGCTCATCTGCCAGGCGGGTACTACTCCTGGTCGTCACCCATGCATCGTAAAGGAGACGGATGGCTCGCTCCGCCTCGTGCGCCGCGCCCGACGAAAGGGCGATGGACTTGAGGTTCAGCCGCTAAGTGCGCTCGGACAACACAAATTCCAGGCGATGGCAGGGGAAGTCGTGGCCGTCGTAATGCGTCGCTGGAATGATGAATAAGAGAAAGCAGCGGGGCATCCCCGGCCCCGCTGCGAAGTTTGGTTTCCCTCATGCGAGCAGTAGCCTATATCCGAGTTTCGACTGACCGCCAAGCCGAACAGGGAATGTCGCTCGAAATCCAAAGCGCGGCGGCCGCCCGGTTCTGCGAAGAGTGCGGCTGGGATCTAGTAGATGTGTTTGTAGACGCCGGTGAACGCGGCGGCAAGTGGGAACGACCCGAACTCCAGAGACTCCTCTCCCACTTCCCCTCGGATCGGCGGCGGCACCGGGCGGCCGCACCGTTTGACGTAGTGCTCACCTACAAGCTCGACCGGATTGCCCGCTCGTCTATCGACACCCACGAGATCATCGGGCGCCTAGAGCGCGCCGGAGTCGGATTCCGCAGTATCGCCGAGCCGGCTATTGATACGACAACGCCGATCGGCCGGCTATTCCTCTCCCTGCTCGCCGCCATCGCGGAAATGGAGAAGGCCCATCTATCGGCGCGTATTACGCCGGCGATGCAGGCGAAAACCGACCGCGGGGAGTGGGTCGGCCGGGCTCCGATAGGCTACCGAGTGAAAGACAAGCGGCTGGTATTCGACGAGACGATGACTCGCGAGGGTATCTCCGTCGCCGAGCTCACGCGCCAGGTATTCCACGCGTATGGCCGCGAAGGTGTCGGTATTCACGATCTCTCCGCACGTATTTCGGCCGCCCTCGGCGGGGGCCGCAACCGCACAAGCCGCGGCTTCGGCACCTCCCAGGTCTCGCGAATGCTCCGGCGCCGCTCCTATCTCGGCGAGATTGACTGGAATGGCGCCGTCTACCCCGGAGCGCATGAGCCGCTAATCGCGCTGGACTTGTGGGAGGCCGTCCAGACGCGCCTCCAACATACTCCGAAACGCCGCCACCATCCCGAATCCTGCTATCTCTTCGCGGGCATTCTTCGTTGCCGGCTCTGCGGAGGCCCGATGGTCGGGCATACATCCCGGCGCAGGCGAGACGGCAAGCGGGGCGATTATGTATATCGGCGTTACGAGTGCAACCACGACCGGACATCTGCGCACCGGCGCGCGGCGGCTATTAGGCTCGACCTCGCTCACGCGCTTATCTTCCGCGCACTTCACGCGCATCTCCAGGGGAACCAGAATATTCTACCTCTTACCCTCAGTCCCTCAGTGCCGGGGGATCCCACGCAGGGACTGCGCCGGCGCCTCGATACGATTGGCGAGCAGCTTGATCGACTGGTAGACCAGCTCTCTCGCGGAGTCCTGGGGGAAGAGGAGTTCGGGCGGGCTCGCCTCCGGCTGAGTTCGGAGCGGGAGGAGCTCGAGAGTGCTCTCGCCAACCCACCTCCTGCGCCTGTCTCTGATCCTCGCCAGGTACGCAAGCTCCTACGCTCGACGCTCGATATAATCGAAGACCCGGAGGTGGTAGACGACCTCAAGCGGGAGGCGGCCGCGGTGCTGCTTGACCGCATAAGCATCGAACGAGAGGGCGAGAATGGGCTTGTGCCGCATATCATCTTCCGCCAGTTGCCGTAGGGGATTGTGCGCCCTTCAGACCTTTCGCAAGCGCAAGGGCGCTATAGGCGCGCAATTATCTCCAGATTCTCGAAACAACCAGGCAGATCAGTAGTATAATGGCGGGAGAAGGCAGGAGGGAATGCTATGCAAAGGCAATGGGTTGTTCTTCTCGGCGCTGTATTGCTCCTCTGCTCAATGCTAGCCGTAGCTGCCGCTGAGCCCGAGGAGCTCGTTATCACGACTACGCTCGAGATCGATCCGACTGGACAGCAGTGGACTTCCTTCAGCGCAGGCAAGGTCTGGGATGGATATCTCTACTGCCACACAGGAACGGGAGTCGGATGGGGGAACGGTGGGATATTGATCGTCGATGTCCGAGAGCCGACGCAGCCCGCAGTAGTTACCTACCTCGCTGGCTACTACACCACACGGGTCATGGCCTTCTCGGGCCACTACGTCTACCTATTCCATAGAGATCCGTCGCTCGACGGGAGCAATCATGCCCTGCACGTGGTCGATATCAGCGACCCGGCAGCTCCCGTTGTGAGAGACAGCGTCAGCCTCTACCATCGACTGTTGGGCGTCGAAATCTATGGCGACTATGCCTACCTGCTCACCTATGATGATGGGTTGCACATCATGAGCATCTCCGATCCGACGCATCCCACGTCGGTCGCCTGGCTCCCCGTTTCCGGCTGGCTCCTCAGCCTGGTTCCGCCGGCAGAAGGAGCAGGCCCGGGCGTCGGGCCCATTCTCTACGTCTATAGCCCCCGTACCGACGTCGGGCTCCATGCCGTCTCTATCCTCGACCCCACGGCGCCCTATGTGATCGACTCTACTACGGTCTATGAGCCAAGTGCGTTGTGTACTGTGGGGAATACCCTAGCCATGGTCGACCAGGCGGAAGCGCAGGCGCAATTCGTCTTGCTCGACGGGACCGACCCGTTCACGGAACTCGGATCCGACGAACTCGATTGGGACATCACTGGCGGCCCATCGGATCTCAAGGTAGGAGCGGGCAGCCGCCACGTCTATGCCAGAGAATACGGGCTTGGCGACTTTCAGGTCCTCGATATCTCGACGCCGAGTGCTCCCGTCCAGGTCGCGCACTGTGATAGTATGCTCCCATATACTACGTTCACTCCAACCCCAACCCATGTCTACGTGGCGGGCCGCGACGCAACGAGCGACCTGCCAACTCTGGTAGTCGCTGAGGCGCTGCAAGTATTCAGGGATGTGACTTGGGATAACTGGGCGGCAGCGCCGATTCAGGCTTGCGCTACGGCCGCTATCGTCGGCGGCTATCCAGATGGTCGCTATGAGCCGACCGGCCCCGTCACTCGCGACCAGATGGCCGTCTTCGTGGCCCGCGCGCTATCGGGGGGCGATGAGCTCGTTCCAGCGCCGCCGCCCACGCCGAGCTTCGACGATGTGGCGCCCGACCACTGGGCCTACAAGTATGTCGAATATGCGGCCGCGCAGAACATCGTCGCCGGCTATGAAGGGAATCTCTACCAGCCAGACTGGAGCGTCACCCGCGGCCAGATGGCCGTCTTCATTGCCCGCGCACTCATCGCTCCGCTGGGCGACAGCGGGATCCCGACGGCCTCGACAGAACCCACCTTCCCCGACGTGACTTCCAGCAATGACTGGTCGTGGTGCTATGACCACGTCGAATACATCGCCGCCCACGACATCGCCTCCGGGTACGGCGATGGCTACCATCCCGAGTACACCGTCTCCCGCGACCAGATGGCGGTCTTCGTGGCGCGGGCATTCGGGTTGAGCTTCTAGGG
>CAZWRO010000169.1:0-2617 GCA_964635365.1 uncultured bacterium
CGTGGAAGCAGGGGATCAGCCGAGCCAAGCCTGACCGATACGACTCGCTGGCCAGCTCTCCCCGATCTCCCCGTGCGAGCCCGCGAACCGCAGCACCCGCACCGACCCATCGTCCCGTTCCCGAGACCTCGGCTTTGCCGCCATCACAATCGTCCACTCATCGTCTCAATCACCTCTTCCCGGACGCACGCCGCCTTCGCCTCCGCTCACTTCCTCGCCATTCGGCGCACCCCCCCACGCACCTACTCCCGTTCCTGCATCCGTTCAACCCCGCCACCCGCTCACTTGACAGGACCCCTCCCTTCTGGCAAGCTCCCGCCGCGCGCCGTCGCGCGCCGCCCAACACGCGGCGCCGCACGCCGCCCATCACGCGGCGCCGCCCACCGCGCGGTGCCGCGCGCCGCCCACAACAACCGGAGGCCCACACAGCAATGACCCAACCCATCACTCCCGGAGACCCCGCCATCAACCACGTCCGCCGCCGCGACCGCGCAGTCGAAGACCCCGACTGGATTCGCGACTTCCTCCGCCATGCCCCCTACGGTGTCGTCGCCACCGACTCCGACGGCCAGCCGTTTATCAACCCACTCATCTTCGCCTACGACGACCAATCAAACGTCCTCTACTTCCACACCGGCCGTGCCGGACGCATCTTCGCCAACCTCCAACAGAACCCCCGCGTCTGCTTCAACGCCTGCCGCATGGGCCGCCTCATCTGCGCGCCCGCCGCATCCAGCTTCGACGTGGAGTACGACAGCGTCGTCGTCTTCGGCCGCGCCCGCGTTCTCCAAGACGAGGCCGAGGCCACCGCCGCCCTCCGCCTCCTGCTCGACAAATACTTCCCCGACATACGCTACGGCAAGGACTACTCCGCCATCACCCCCAAAGAGCTCACCCGCACCGCCGTCTACCGAATCGACATCGAATCCTGGAGCGGAAAACACAACCCCTACCCATCTGACACCGACTCGGCCACCCCCTAGCGTCTCCTCAGACGCACCCGGACCGGGCCGGCCCGGCCTCTCCGCCGGCCTCGAAAGGAGTCAGCATGAGCGCCGCCCGTTCGCTTCTCGGTCTCCTCGCCTGGGTCGCCGCCTGCTTCAGCGCCGGCGCCCTCGGGTCGCTCTTCACCGCCCGCGCCGTCGCCGACTGGTACCCCCAACTCACCAAGCCCTCCTGGACCCCTCCCAGCGCCGTCTTCGGCCCCGTCTGGTCGGCCCTATACCTCATGATGGCCCTCGCCGCCTGGCTCGTCTGGCGATCCCGAGGATTCTCCGGGGCCACGCTTCCCCTCGCCCTCTTCGCCGCCCAATTGCTCCTCAACCTCACCTGGTCCGTAATCTTCTTCGGCCTCCGTCTCCCCGGCCCCGCCTTCGCCGAAATCCTCCTCCTTTGGGCACTGATCCTGGCGACCCTCATCGCCTTCTGGCGCGTCACCCCTCTCGCCGGCTGCCTGCTGCTCCCCTACCTCGCCTGGGTCGCCTTCGCTGCCGCCCTCAACTTCGCCCTCTGGCGCCTGAACGCGTGAGCCGCCGCCGACCACATCTTCGCGCGTCGGCAGCGGCTCCAGTCAGCTCCACAGTGTTGTTATGCTACATCCTCACATACCGACCCGTCGCCGCCGACCGGTAAACAGCAAACGCAATCGCCAGGTTCGTGCGCGACTCCCTCGCCGGGCTTGGCTTCGCCGCGCCCTTGCGCACCAGCGCCAGCATCGGGTCCAACAGCCCGCCGCCGCGCTGGCCCAGCTTGATCGGCTTCACGCCCTTCGCCGTCGCCAGCACCGGCTGGTCGCCGTAGGCCCCCCGCTCGATATGGATCACGCCCTTCGTCCCGACGAACTTCGTCCAATGCGGCCAGAACCCGGTCGCCGTCCACGTATCCTCGATCACCGCCACCACCCCATTCGAGAACCGCACCGTCGCCAGTCCGTAGTCCTCCACCTTCAAGTCGGGGTAGACCAGATTCCCAATCTCCCCGTGCACCACCTCCACCTCCGCCTCGAACAGAAACCGAAGCATGTCGATGGTATAGATCCCGTGGTCCGCCCACGCGCCGAACGGCGCCCGCTTCGGGTCCGTCCACCAGCTCGGCCCCGTCTTCCCCGGCCACGGCTTCGGCAGACCCGACCACATCGTCTGGAAGAGGCTCAGCGGCTCCCCTATCGCCCCCCGCTTCAGCAGCGACTTCAGCTCCGCATTCGCCCGGCCCCGCCCCAGCTGATCGAACGACCACAGCACGCGGTTCTGCTTCTCCGCCAACGCGATCAGCGCGTCCGCCTGCCGCAGCGTCATCGCCATCGGCTTCACGCAAGCCACGTGCTTCCCGGCCTTCAGCGCCTCCCGCGTCACCGCCACACTATCCCGCGTGTTTGCCAGAGAGCACACCAGATCCACGTTCGGATCGCCGATCACCTTCTCGAAATCCGTCGTCACATACCCGGCCTTATGCTTGGCCGTCGCCTCCCCCAGCCGCTTGCGCGACTTATCCGCAACCGCCACCAGCCGCGCGCCCTGCCCTCGCGCCGCCTGCTCCACCACCCCGAAAGCCGTATACCAATGATCCAGTCCCACCACCCCGACGCCAATCTGCCTTGCCATTCCCAACTCCTTTATTA
>CAZWRO010000169.1:2717-4947 GCA_964635365.1 uncultured bacterium
CACAACTTCAGCCTCCCCCATTCCCCCTCCACCCGACGTGTCCTGCCGGCCTGAGCATTGCCTCCCGCACCAGACAACAGTGTCCGCTTTTCGAGCAGGAACGGCCCGCGGGCTCACAGAACTCCCCCACGCCTTGGTGGGAAACACCAATTCAAACAAGGCATTCTGGGGAGGTGAATGGTGGTGCGCAATCTACTCGCGGCCCTCATCGTCCTCGCCGCCCTCGCGGCCGGACTGGCCTGCGCCGAAATGAGCTCCTTGTCCAAGCGAACCGTCTGGATCATCCCGGCCGACCATCAGCAGACCATTCAGGTCCAGCCGGGCGACGTCATCGAGCTCTGGACTACCCCCGTCCCATTGCTCCCGGACAACCTCGACCTGACCTTCCGCGCCTCGCGCGTCGGTCAAGGCGTCGAGCTGATTGGCGATACCCTCCCTCATCGCGAGGGCACCATCCAGCGCATCTACTTCTTCAAAGCCTTCGATCCCGGATCGGCCACCCTCAAGGTGGAGTTGTTGAACGCCGACGGCTCCCTCAGGGACTCGCACACCTATCAAGTTGAGGTCGTTCCCCCCGAGCCGGCCGAGTGCGATAGCTAGCTCGGGGTTGCACTGCCTCGGAGAGACCGGCCCGCGCCGCTCGGCCGGCCTCCCGGACAACGCGAACCACTAAGGAGAGAGAGCTATGCGGAAAAGACTCGTCCTGCGCACCAGCACCTCGGTCGCTCTGCTACTGATGTTGCTCCTGCTTCTCGGAGCCGGCCTCGCCTTCGCCGGCGTCATCATCCGTGCCACGCCCCGAGTAGCCGCCCAAGCCGTGGCCGTGCAGCGGGTCCAACTCCCGTCTCCCATCCTCCACCGACTCCAGGCGACCAAGCCGCGCGCCAATATGGAGCTCATTGCCCAGACCTACTTCGTCCGCAATAACATCCCCTATATCCGCCTCGCTCAGACGGAGTTCCAACTCCTCACCCACGAGCAAATGGCCTACGACCCGACACCAGTCGAGATTCAGAAGTCACAAGCCCTCACCGGCCACGTCCTCCAGTACCGCCCCTGGATCATTCCCCTCCAGGCGGTCCTGGTGCCCATCGGTCCGCCCTCCAGCGTCGACCACAGACCCAACCAGACGCCCGTCAAGAACCAGAACCCTCGCGGCACCTGTGTCTGCTTCGCCTCCATGGCCGGCCTTGAGACGGCCTACGGCGGCGGCAGCCTCGACCTTTCCGAACAGTACGCCAACTGGGTGTACATGACCGCCGAAGGCCGGAGCTGCAAGGAAGCCGGCCTTCAGACCCACAACTCCGCCAACTACCTCGCCGCTCACGGCGTCAGCACCGAGAGCGTCTGCCCCTACCAGACCAGCTTCGCCGCCTGGTGCAACAACGGCGGCTCGCCCCCACCCACCGTGCGGGCGAATGCCGATTCCAATTCACCCTACCAAATCAGTTCCTACCAGAAAATCTGGCGCAACGATGAGCTCGTCACCGACACCGGAGCCTGGATCAACAACCCGCGCTACCTAGAGGGCATCCTCGCCTCCGGCAAAGACATCGTCTTCGGCACCAAAGTCGCCGGATGGACCACCGCCAGCATGGCCGGCGTCGTCGACGTCCAGCTCAATGCCAGCGGCGACCCACTGCCCAGCGTCGGCGGACATGCCATCCTGCTCGTCGGCTACAACCGCACCGGGCAGTACTTCATCGCCAAGAACTCCTGGGGCACCGGTCGCGGACACGCGGGCTACGTTTACCTCTCCTACGACTACATCCGCACCTACGCCAAGTACGGCTACTACATCACCGACGTCCATCCTATCCCGCTGATCATGCATCGGCCCATGCTCCGCGCCATCCCCATGATGCGCCAGAATACCGACTAACCAACATCCGAAACCAAACACCTCAGGGGGCGGCCTCCCAAGGCCGCCCCCTCCCTTTCCCCCACCACCACCTCTCCCGCCCGCCGCCCGTTTGCCGTCCAGTAGGGCGCGCGCAGGGCGAACAGGCCGCAGGACCTGGCCTCCCGCCAGCAGAAACCTATGCCATCTTGCCCACCGAGGGGACCATGCCGCGCCAGGACTGGACAGACCGGCAGATCGAGCAATATGCCAAGCGGCTCGCGCCCAAGATTCGCGCCGCCGCCCGATCCTCAGACAACGAGATCGAGCTTCGACTCAGAGCGAACCCCCTTATCGTCGAGTTCGGCCGCGAAGCGGGCGTTGACCTTC
>CAZWRO010000170.1:0-4931 GCA_964635365.1 uncultured bacterium
TCCCGAAGGCGCGGCGCAGGGGGAAGATTGACGATTCGCGGGGCCAGGGGGAGGGGGTGCAGGGGGCGGCAGCGAACGAGACACCGACTCCGGGGCGAAGGACTGAGGGAGAAGTACATGAGCCAAACGCCGGGACGCGATGCGATTACGAGACCGCGCATTGCAGAGGATCTGTCGAACCTTGGCCTCCGCGCAGGCGACGTCGTGTTCTTCCACAGCTCATTGAAAAGCATCGGCCCGGTGGAGGGGGGCCCGGATAGCGTGATAGATGCGTTCCTGGACGTGGTGGGGTCAGAGGGGCTGGTGATAGTGCCCACACTTACGTTCACTTTCGCCCACGGGGAGCTGTCGAAGTTCGCCTTCGACCCAAAGGAAACGCCGTCCCGCGTCGGCCAAATAACCGACAGGCTGTGGCGGCGCCCGAACGCCTTTCGGAGCGCTCATCCCACCCATTCCATTGCCGCCATTGGGCCTAGGGCCGAAGAGCTGGTGGTCGGGCACGAGAAGACGTCTACCTTCGGGAAGGACGGACCCTATCGCCGGTATGTGGACTGGGGCGCGAAGATTCTCTTTCTTGGAGTGGAGGGCAACAGCAATACGACGCTGCACGCGATCGAAGACTGGCTCGACCTGCCGTACATGCAGGTGGAGGAAGCGGCCGTGAAGGGCGCGGATGGAGAACGCAAGATCGTCGAGGTCACGAAGTGCCCCATGGGCGACCGGGATTTCTACCGCAAAGGGTCAAAAGTCGAGCGATTGCTGGAAAGCAGTGGGATGATCCGTCGCGGCCGCGTGGGGGCGGCAGCGAGCTTTTGGATGCCATCGCAAGAGATGGTGCAGGCCGTGGTGGAGGGAATCTACGAGAATCCAGCGCTGCTGCTTTGCGACCGAGCGGAGTGCGATTTCTGCACTCGCTACCGGCCGCTCACGATTGAGCATGTGGAGAAGAACCATCCCACGATTTGAGGTGAGGAGATAGCGCGCTATGTCGGTATTGGATAGCTTTCGGCTGGAGAGTCGGGTGGCGTTGGTGACCGGCGGAAACCGCGGGCTCGGGCGCGCGATAGCGGAGGCCCTCGCGGAGGCCGGTGCGGCGGTCGCGCTCACGAGTCGCGAGGCCGACCGCGCGGAGGCTTCGGCCAAGGAGATAGCTGAGACTACGGGAGCACGGTGCCTTGGCCTCGGGTTGGAGGTGCGCGATGGGAGCGCGGTTGACAGCGTTGTAGCCAAAGTGCTGTCCGAACTTGGGGGCTTGCATATCCTAGTGAACAACGCGGGGATAAACATCCGAGAGCCCATCTTTGAGCTGAGCGATGAGAGCTGGGAGTCGGTGATAGACACCAACCTCGGTGGGGCGATGCGGTGTACGCGCGCGGCAGCGGAGCATCTAAAGGCGCAGGGGTGGGGCCGCATCATAATCGTGGGGTCAATCTTGGGTGCTGTCGGGCTTCCGCAGAGGGTGGCGTACTGCTCCTCCAAGGGCGGCTTGCTGGCGATGACGCGCGCCCTGGCGCTGGACTTCGCGCCGTACAACGTCACGGTCAACTGCCTTGCCCCCGGACCCTTCAAGACGGAGATCAACAGGCCGATCCTGAACGACCCCGAGTACCTCCAGGAGTTCCTGAGGCAGGTTCCGCTCGGCCGGCTCGGGGAGCCGCCGGAACTCAAAGGCGCGGCGGTGTTTCTAGCGTCAGAGGCGAGCTCGTTCATGACGGGGGGTGCGCTGTACGTGGACGGCGGGTGGACGACCCAGTAACGACCGGCGGGATTTCTCCGTTGCTCCGCCCTGGTAAGCAAGTCACTCGTACAGTCGGTCGATCTGTCGCTGCGCGCGGCCCAACGCCTCTTCGGCCGAGATATCTTCGTGCAGGAACTTCTGGAACTCTATGCCGACGATCTCTGAGACTCGCGGCCAGGTGGCCGGGTCCGGGACACAATAACCCAGGTCCACCGTTGGCCGCAAGGACACCATCCAGTCGGGGGCTCGGTAGCTAGGATCGACCAGCGCGTGCAGCGCCTGTATTTGAGGCGGCTCCTCACCCGGTCGGTAGTCGGGGTCTTGTCGATCATAGAGATAGCGGATGGTGGACATCTTGCCGGCCTTGGCCACGCCCGGCTGGAGATCGAAGCAGAAGACCTCGACCAGCACGCGGGCGGCTTCGCGCGGGACCGGGGAGGACTCGGGGATGATCCCTACGTAATGCGCCAGCAGCGAGCCTACTTCTTCACTTCCCGGACAGGGCCCAATGCCGATGTGTTCTTCGCCGTTTTCCATACCCTTGATGGCCCAGAATCCGCGCGACTGCCAGCAGGGAAAAAGCACCGCGATGCCTGCGCGGAAATCGTCTGCGGCCTGATAGGGAGTGAGCGCGCCGGCCGGCGTCAGGCCTTCCTGGTACCAGTCCTTGAAGGTGCGGAAGGTTTCTGCGGCCTCCGGGCTGCTAACGTCGAGCCGGCTGTTCTCGTCCACGATATCGCCGGCCAGGCTCCGCAGCATCGGGATGTAAGCGTTTTGGGTGAAGAAGTTCATGGACAGGTCAAAGGTCATCCCGTACTGCTGCTGCTCCGGGTCGCGCAGCAGGCGCGACAGCCGGGCGAAGTCCTCCCAGGTGTCCGGCAGGTCCGACTCGTCGAGCCCGCCCGCGGCCAGCAGGTCTTTGCGGTAGTTGAGGGCGTGGATTTCGCCCATGAAGGGCAGGCCGTAGAGGTGCTGTTCGCCGGTGCGGGCATCCGGCAGCCGGCAGCCGGTGAGATAGCCGGGGAGGAACTCATCCAGCAATCCGGCCGACAGCTCCTCCTCCAGTTGATCCTCGAGAGGCGTCAGGAATCCGCCCTCGACGTTCTGCACGATAGACATGTTGTTGATGAGCAGCAGCAGATCGAAGGGCGTGGCGCCCGCGCGCCAGGGGAGCATGAGCGTGATCTCGTTGCCCTCGGGCATGATTCGCAGGTCGATGTCGATATCCGGATGGCGCTCCTCGAAGGCGCGAACGGCGCGCTCTAGGTCGCCGTCGGGATCCTGGAACTCGGAGTACTGCCAGGCCGCGACGAGGACGCGCACGCGCGTGACGCCGCCTTGGCGCGGAATATATACGTTCAGGCGTCGTTCGATCACGAAGCCGAGAAGGGCGAGTCCCACCAGTCCCAGCGAGATCCACTTCTGCATCGACTACCCTTTGACCGCGCCCGCGGTCAGGCCGCGCATGAAGTATTTCTGCAGCAGAATGAAGATGATGATGACCGGCAGGAAGGACAGCATGACAGAAGCGAACAGCACGCCGTAGTCCCAGTGTTGCCACTGCCCTTGTAGGAGTTGGATTCCCACCGGAAGGGTGCGGGCTTCGTCCGTCCAGTTGTTCATGGTGAGGGCGAAGATGAATTCGTTCCAGGAGTTGAGGAATACCAGCGTACCGGCCGCGGCGAGGCCGCTGGCGCCCATGGGCACCATGATCTGCCAGAAGCTCTCCCACCAACTGCATCCGTCGACGCGGGCGGCGTCGAGCAACTCCTGCGGCACCGAGGCGAACACGCCGCGCATGATGAAGATGGTGATCGCCAGGTTGAAGGCGGTGTAGCTGAGCGTGAGGCCTGTGAGGGTGTTCAGCAAGCGATAGCTGCTCAACAGCTCGTACTGGCCGATCAACCCGACTTCGCCGGGCACCATGATGGTCCCGAGGAAGATCAGCAGGATCACCTGGTCACCCTTGAAGCGGAAGCGCGCCAAGGCATAGGCGGCCAGGCTTCCGGCGAACAGCGTCAGTAGCACAGTGCCGAACGACACGAGCACCGTGTTTCGATAGTAATAATCGAACCCCACCATTCGCTCGAACATGGTGGTGTAGTTGACCAGCGTGTAGTGGCGAGGGAAGAAGCTGAGGTGCTTGCTGTAGAGTTCGTCGTACGGCTTCAGAGAAGAGAAGATGATCCACAGGAACGGGACCACACTTAACAGGCTGATGATGGTCAGCACCAAGTATAGCAGCGCGGCGTTGGAGCGGCGCCGGACTTTGTCGAGGGTCACCTGCATTACTCGCGCTCCTTCGTCACTCGATACGCGATTAACGTGACCAGGAAGATGAAAGCCGCCAGTGCCCAGGCCAGAGCAGAGGCGTAGCCGAAGCGGAATTTCCCGTAGCGGAAGGCGATGTTGTAGAGGTAGAGGACGACGGACAGCGTGGAGTCTCCCGGCCCGCCTCCGGTCATGATGAACATCTGCCCGAAGACCTTGAGGGCGCCGATGGCCGACAGCAAGCCCACCAGGAACATGGTGGGCTTCAACAGCGGGAGCCGGATCTTCCAGAAGGCCTGCCAGGAAGTCGCCCCGTCCACGAGGGCGGCCTCGTTTAACTCCGTTGGGATGCGTTGCAGGCCCACCAGGTAGAGCAACATGTTGAAGCCGAGGCCGTGCCAAACGCACATGGCGACGATCGCGGGCATCGCGAGCTTTGGATCGGACAGCCAGTTATAGCCCTCTCCGAAACCGGGCAGGCCGCGCAGGAAGGTGTTCACCACACCGTACTCGGGATGGTAGAGCCACATCCAGATGATGGAGATGACGGCCACGGACACCACGATCGGGATGAAGTTAAGAGTGCGGAAGAGAGTGGAAAGGCGCCCGGCGCGGTCGATCATGACGGCGAGGAGCAAGGGCAAGATGATAGCCGTCGGCACGTACATAATGGTGAAGCGGATCGTGTTCCAGAAGGCGCCGCCCGGGGCGTTGAAGGTGAGCCCCAGCACGAGCAAGGGATAGAGAGCGATCTGCCAGAGCGAAAGCGGCCCTTGCGGAGTCACGATGCCGGGCCAGGCCGTGACTCTCTCGTCTTGGAGGATCTCTCGGTAGTTGCCCAACCCGAGCCAGTGCATCTGATCGGGTCGGAGGAACTCATAGTGAAAGAAGCTGAGGTAGAGGGAGCGCAGGATGGGATAGA
>CAZWRO010000171.1:0-3739 GCA_964635365.1 uncultured bacterium
TGGCGGAGGGACGCTGTTCGCTTGGGAGTGGCCTGCGACAGTGGCCCTTTGTCCGTAGGTCGGCGCCTATGCTCGGCGGCAGTATAAGAATTCGTATCCTCGTTCCGGTCACGGCAGCGGTGGTGGTGCTGCTGGGCGGCTTTGTATTCAGCGTGCAGCGGAATGCTGGGGCCTACCTGGAGGCCGATCTGTCCAGGGCCTTGGAGTCCGTCCCGAGGGTGCTCGATGCGGAGTTGAAGGATCGCGCCGACATCATGAGCGCGGCGCTTATGGGGATGGCGCGAGACCAGCAACTGAAGGCCGCTTTCCGCGCGCAGGACATCCCACGTTTGCTTGCTCTCGCCGGGCCGCTGTTCGACCAACTCCATGCTGAGCATGGGATCTCAAACCTCTACTTCAGCGATTCCGAACGCGTCAACTTGCTGCGCGTGCACTCTCCCGAGAGGTCCGGCGATACCATCGATCGCCACACAACCGACATCGCCTGGATGACTGGCAAGCAGTCTCAGGGGCTCGAGCTCGGCACCCTGGGCACCCTCACCCTTCGGGTTGTTGTCCCGTGGTACGACGAGCAAGGGATGATAGGTCTGGTAGAGCTCGGCGAGGAGATCGATCACATAATCCCCAGGGTCCGCGATGCTTGTGGCGTCGAGCTTTGCGTCATCATAGACAAGGCCTATCTCAGCGAGGAGAGCTGGCGAGCACACAAGGAGGTCTATGGGCCACATGCGGACTGGGATGAGTTCCCGGACTCAGTGGTGATTGCTCAGACCCTCGACAGCATTCCCGAGAGCGTCTCGGATCACTTCACGAAGTGGGGCCGCGGGCATGGAATGACGCGCTTCAGGGCCGAGACAGAACGGGGGTGGACAAAGGGGGTTCTTAACTACAGGATACTAGACGGCTCCTTCGTCCCCCTAATCGACGCCCGAGGAGTTGCTGTCGGGCGCGTGGTGGTGCTGCACGATATCACCACGGCACTGGCCTCCACTCGGGCCGCGGTGCGCTTCAACCTGATGGTGTCCTTGATCATCGCGGTGTCCCTGTGGGCCTCGTTCTACATATTTCTGGGTCGCCTGCAAGAGTCGCTCAGAGTCTCGGAGGAGAAGTTCAGATCTATCTTCGACAATGCCACGGACGGGATTTTTCTGGCGGATGTGGAGAGCAAGAGATTCCACACGGCCAACCCCGCAGGCTGCAAGATGTTGGGTTACAGCCCAGAAGAGATTATGGGCATGGGAATCGCGGAGATACATCCTGAGGAGAGTCTGCCGTACGTCGTCGACAAGTTCGCGGAGCAAGCTCGAGGGGAGATAACGCTGGCCGCGGATATCCCGGTGAAGAGAAGGGATGGCAGCGTCTTCTACGCGGATGTCAATGCGCGTCCGGTGAGCCTGGGCGGAAGAACGTATTTGATGGGCATGTTTCGAGATATCACCGAGCGCAGGCGGGCGGAACAGATCATTCGGCGTCAAGCCCACTACGACGCCCTGACGGATCTGCCGAACCGGATCATGTTCGAGGATCGCCTGGGAGCAACGCTGGCGGCGGCACGAGTACGGGAGGATATGGTGGCCGTCCTCTTTCTCGACTTGGATCGGCTGAAGCTGGTCAATGACAGGTTCGGGCACGCGCATGGGGACCAAGTGCTCAAGCAAGCCGCCCAGAGGATCAAGCTTGTGTTGCGTCCAGGCGACGTCGTGGCTCGCTTGGGCGGGGATGAATTTGCCGCGTCGCTGGGAGGGATAGGATCTCCAAAGGATGCGGCGGCGGTGGCCTGGAGGGTCCTCGCGGCGCTGAGGTCGCCGTTCGAGATCGATGGGGACGAAGTCCATGTGACGGTGAGTATTGGCATCAGCTTGTATCCTACCGATGGCACGACTTCATCGGCCCTGCTCCGGAAGGCCGATGCCGCGATGTACGAGGCCAAGAAGCAAGGGCGAAACAGGCTTTATTTCCACACCGCCGGGATGACGGAGGAGGCACACCAACGGATAACCCTGGAGAATGATCTGCGTCAGGCAACGGGACGAGGGGAGCTCGAGCTGCGCTATCAGCCGCAGATAGAGATCGAGACCGGCCGTGTCATCGCGGTGGAGGCGCTACTGCGTTGGCGACATCCGGAGCGGGGAATGTTGGTTCCGGCTGACTTCCTTGGGGTGGCGCAAGAGTCCGGGCTGATCGACGGGATAGGGGAATGGGTCCTGAGGACGGCCTGCGCTCAGGCCAAAGTGTGGGAGAGCCAGAGGGTCCATGATCCGACCCCGCGGGTGGCGGTGAACCTGTCGGGTCGCGAGTTCCGTCGGGAAGGCCTTGCTGACATGGTGGCGTCATGTCTGGCCGAGGCGGGATTGGAGGCCGGGCTGCTCGAGCTGGAGATCAGCGAGAGTGCGATGACGTGGAATGTGGAGCGCAGCATTGGGATAATGGGCGAGCTGAAGGAGCTGGGCACACAGATTGCGCTGGATGATTTTGGGCTGGGGCACTCCTCCTTGATCGACCTGAAGCGGTTCCCAGCGGATGCCTTGAAGATCGATCAGTCTTTCATCCGCGATCTGATGAAGGATGATGGGCAGCAGGCCATAGTCGAGGCGATCATCGCTATGGCGCGCAGCTTGGGAGTGAGGACTGTTGCCGAAGGTGTCGAGACAGACGAGCAACTAGCCTTGCTGCGGCGCCGCGAGTGCCATGCAGTGCAAGGCTATCTTTACAGCAGGCCCCTTTCTGCTGAAGATCTAGTCGAGTTTTTGGTCAGACGGGACGCGTCTGTCGAGCAGCCCCACGTCTTGCCCTGAAAGTCATATCGCGTCATGTCGACTGCGGAGCTCGCTTCGGCAGGCTCAGGACAGGCCTGCCGAACGGGGGGCGAGTGGAGACATGCCCGCCCTGCAGTACGGCGACGGCCGATGTTAGAGCTCATTTCACAACTTGGAGAGGAGGTTATGAAACAGGTTCTAGTAGAGTTCGCGTTCGAAGTAGCAGATCCTCTGGAGAGAGCCGATGATGTGAACGTACTTGTCGGGTCCAACCCAGGGCATCGGCGGGACTAGGGCAATTAGCGCGGCGGCGGGCCGCGGGCTGTTGGCGCGGTCTAGCGTGGCAAGGCTAACATGGGTCTGCTCGGGCCGGGTGATGCGGGGGTGTCTGGCAACCAGGCTCATGGCGTAGCGAGCGGCCCCTTCGGGCGTTGTCACGGGGTAAGGTCGGTTGACATAGGCGAAGGTGAGATGGGGCGTTGGGCGCGTGGGACGGAGCGCGTACCAGTGGCCGGCGCTATAAAGGGCATAGCTGATCGGGCCCTGTCCCCCGAGGTGGGTCTGCCAGTGCTCGATGCCGACGGCGAACGTTAGCTGATTGCCTTGTACGAGTTCCCAATGCAGCCATATGCCACGGGCCAGCTCTTCGACGACGCTCTGCCGGTTGGCCTGAATCCTGTTCCAGGTGGGTTCGTTCCAGGCGGCCTGCCAACCGGCCGTGATAGCCACGAACTCCGGAACCAACGCAACTACGTAGCGGAGAGTGCGCCCCGACATTATCGGCATACCGGCTTGCTGACACCAGACGCGCCTCTGCACCCGACCTATCTCGTGTAACTGGTCCTCGGTTATGGACAGAGCGGCCATGTCAATTCCGTAGTTGACCCAGGCTCTGATCTCCTCGAGAGAGGGGGAGAAAATGGAGGCCGGATTCCGTGACGGAGGGGGAGGGTCGGGAATAGTGTTGTATGCGCCAGGCTCGT
>CAZWRO010000171.1:3839-4913 GCA_964635365.1 uncultured bacterium
GGCCGACTCGAAGGCAACGTATCGCCCGTCGCCGCTCGTAGATGCGTGTTCACTGTTCCAGTTCCCTCCTACGCTGACGCGGGGCGACTGGCCTACGGCGGCGAGCGCGGAGACAGATGCCGGCACCAGGAGACACGAAACCAACACAGGGACTGTCCACACGGCTCGAAGCAGTTGCCGCTTCATGTTCCCTCTCCCTTCGGCCGCCTGCATCGGCGGCCGAGACATACACAGCAACATATTCGGGGATCACTTCTGTAGGCTGGTAGTGGATTCCTCTTATGTAAGTAGAGGGCTAGACAGGTCCGAGCGTGGCGGCCTGGGCTTCCGGGCGTGAGGGTAGAGGATGGGGGCGATGGGTCGGCGAAAGCACCTCTCGAGAACGGTGTCTAGAACGCGGCGGCGAGAGGTGTGAGAGCATGGACGGAGGACAGCTAAGGAAGCTGGCGGCCGATTTGGTGGCGATTCCGAGTGTGAATCCGCTGGAGGGGCCGATCGGAGAGGGGCGGGGGGAGGGGGAGTTGGTGGCCTTCGTGGTGTCGCGGCTGAGGGAGGCAGGGATCGACTGCGAGACGCCGGAGGCGCTGCCGGGGAGGCCGAACGTGGTGGCGCGGGTGGCGGGGGAGAGCGAAGAGGCGATCGTCTTCGACGCGCATATGGATACGGTGTCGGCGGAGGGAATGGAGTTCGAGCCGTTCGCGGGGCGGATCGAGGGGGATAAGCTGTATGGTCGGGGGTCGGCCGACTGCAAGGGGTGTCTGGCGGCGATGATGGCGGCTCTGATGGCGGTTGCGCAGGGCGGCGGGAAGCCGGCGAAGACCGTGATCCTGACGGGGACGGCGGACGAAGAGCACCGGATGCGCGGGTTGTTGAGTCTGCTGGATTCGGGGCTGACGGCGAAGGCGGCGATCATCGGGGAGCCGACGAGTCTAGAGATCGTGGTCGCGCACAAGGGGGTGGCGCGGTTCAGGGTGACGACGACGGGGAAGGCGGTTCACAGCTCGGTGCCGGATCAGGGGGTGAACGCGATCTATCGCATGGGGCGAGTGTTGCAGGCGCTGGAGCAGTATGCGA
>CAZWRO010000172.1:0-4901 GCA_964635365.1 uncultured bacterium
TCCAACTGCCCCCGCGCCGCCCGCACCGACGGCGGCGGCCACGGCGTCTCGTACAGCACCATCGTCGTCACCCCGCCCGTCACCGGGTCCTCCACCCCGCACGTCAGCGTTTCCGTCAGCAGATCGGCCCGCCGCGACAAGTCCGGAAAATCGCTCGGCCGTATCACCAGGTGCGATGGCTGCACCTGCTGCAGATAGGCCAGCAAGTTCGAATCCGGCGGCCCCGGCCGGCTCAGCGCCCTCCGGCCTTCCTGAGAAATCGTCCCCCCCAGGTCCACCATACGCCGCCGCGAGAAAAACCCGATCGCCCCCACCTCTCGGCTCGCAATCGACGCATCCGGCGCCAAGTGATCGGCCGCCCACCGCCCCACATATCCCTGCAAATCGCTCACCCGCTTCACCTGGAACCCGTGATCCAGCCAGGCCGCCCGGTGCCCCATCCAGGTCCACATCACCAGCCCGCCACACACCACAGCCATCCCCAGCCCGAAGGCCCATCGCCCCCACCGGCCGCGCCCCATCGCATTCAACCGCGTCGCCTCCCGATACAGCAAGAACAAGCCCGCGGTCCCGACCACCGCGACCACCGGAGATAAGTAGGCCGCCGCCAGTCGCGCATTCGCCGGCGTGGCCTGCGGCCACAGCAGCCCCGGCGCCACCACCAGCACCACCGGCGTCAACACCATCAAGTAGCTCGGGTGACGAGAGCGTTTCTGCGCCGCCGCCAGCGCGACCACCGGTATCCCCAGCAGACACGCGCACAGCAACACCGGATCGTTCGCCCACAGCTCGTGCAGCAGCGATTGCGTCCAGACCAGCGCCTCCTGCGGACGCAGCGCGCTCTCCGGCTGCTGCCACAGCGGCCCCCCCGCCCGCCAGTTGTAGATCAGGTAGGGGACCAGCAGCAGCACCGCCCCGGCTGCTTCCGGCAGACTGTTGGCCAGCGCCTGCCGAAGTCGTTGCCCGCGCCGCCCGTGCTTCAGCACCACCAACCATCGGTCCGCGGCGGCCAACGGAATCAGCAGCACCAGCTCCGGCCGGCTCAGCGCCGCCAGTGCCAGCGCCACCGCCGTCGCCGCGCGGTGGCGCCCATCGGACTCCCAGCCCCGCGCCTGCCAGTGAATCGCCAACGCCACCAGCATCGCCGTCAGCGAGGCCCCCGAACCGCCCAGCGCATCCGGCATCAGCGCCGGGCTGGCCGCCACCAGCAAACCCGCGAGAAAAGCAAATCGCCAGTCCCCCAGCAGGTCCAACACCAGGTGCCAGCAGAGGAATGACGCCACCACCACCGAGGCCACCCCCAGCAGCTTCGCCCCCAACAGGAACTTCCCGGTCATCAGCCCAAACGCCGCCAGGCAGGCAATCCAGCTCACCCCCGCAACTCCCGCCGCCGCCACCCCCGGGTTGAAGCACAAACCGCCCCCGGAGGCCACGTTCCGCGCCAGCACCGCCCGCGCCCAGGCCCCGTCGGAGGAGAACCCGAATGCCCCCGCCAGATTCCACCACTCCCCGGCCGCGTAGATCATCCCGAGCAGCGCCGCCAGCGACGCGAACAGCACGAAGCTCGCGAACGTCGCCCCGGCCGGGGGCGGCGTCGCCGCAGGGGCGCGCTCCGATTGCCTGCTCTTCTCCGGGGAACTCATGACTAGCTAGCGATCTTACTCTCCGGGTCGGTCGCGGTCAACCAGAACCGCCCCGCCGTCAGGGTCATTGCGTTATCCTCAGAGGAGCAGTGACGAGGGCGGTCATAGCTGCCGCATCGATAATGAAATGACCCTGCCTCGTCGCCGCGCCCCCACCCTCCGCCACCCATCAGGATCATTCCACCGACGCCGATCCCATCTCATAGCGCCCTTGCAGTCCCTTCACCTGTTTCACCGCCGCGCGATAGAAGTAAGGCCCAAAGTGAGAGGCCAGTCGGCGCGCCTCCCCCGGCTGCTCGTCCACCAGGTTGCGCGTTTCTCGCGGGTCGTCGGCGAGGTTGTACAGCTCATCCGGCTCCCCTTCGGGTCGGTGGACATAAGACCACGTCTCGTCGCGCACACAGCGATCCTGGCCCTGGTGATAGCCCGCGATGATAGCCTCGCGGTGCTCGTCCGCGTCCCCCTCCAGCACCCCGCGGAACGAACGTCCGTGCATCCCCTTCGCCTCGTTCGCCTCGCCCAGCACGTCGAGGATCGTCGGCAGCACATCGTGGAATTGCACCAGGGCCTTCGTCTCCCGACCCCCTCCTCGCCCCCCGGGCAGCCGCACCAGGAACGGGCACTTCAGCAGCTCGCTGTACATCCGGTCGCTGCCCTTGAGGAACTTGCCGTGATCCCCCAGGGGATGACCGTGGTCGTTGGTGACGACGACCACCGAGTCCTCCAGATAGCCCAGGTCGCCGAGCGCCTCGAACAGCCGCCCCAGGCAGTGGTCCACGAAAGATACCTCGCCGGCGTACAGGCCGCGGATCAGACGCACCTCCTCCGGGCTCGCCCATTGCTCCATCGGCCCGCCCATCGGCAGGATGATGCGCGGCCCCCGATAGCTCTTGTCCGTGTAGGTATCCCACCGCGGCCTCGGGTCCCACGGCTCGTGCGGATCGAAAGAGTCCATCCACAGGAAGACCTTCTCCTGGCACCGGTTCGCCCGCAGCCACTCGATACTCTGATCGACCACCTGCGCGGCGAACCAATCCCCTTCTTCGGTGAACTCATCGGTGTTGGCCAGGAACTGCGCGACCCGCCCCCGCCACTGCTGATCGAAGTTCTCGTTCACGTAGTCGTCGAGCTTCCGTCGCGTAGGGGAGGACACATAAGGATCGTACTCCTGCCCTCTTATCCAGCGGTAGGCGTGGAACCCGCGGTGGTAGTTCATCCCGGGCGCGCGGTAGTGGTAGGTATCGGAAATCAACCCACACACATACCCCTTGTCGCCGAGCATCTGCGCCGCGGTGATGTCCGTCTCTCGCAGCGGCTCCCACCCGCGGAAGGGCAGCGTCCACTCACCTGTCATCAGGGCCAGACGCACCGGCATCGTCGGCAGCCCTTCCGGATAAGCATTGTGAAAGACGACGCACTCCTGTGCGAACTTGTCCAGGTTCGGCGTCTCACACGCCGCCACGTCCTCGAACGGCCCCTCGCCTCCGTGGTACAGGCTCACGTGATCCTGCCGCAGGCTGTCCAACACAATCACAATCACGTTCATCCGTAACCTCCCTCCGACTTTTCACTCGCCCCGCGCGCAAATCCATGCCTAGCCGCCGCCTCCGACCACTCCGGAGGCTCCTCCTCCGGATGCCGCAGGTCCCACCGCCACGGCACTTGGTCGCCGGTCTCGATGAACCACGTTGCCATCGCCGCCACCAGCTCCTCCCGGACCGCCGATAGCGACCCATCAGCTATTAGATTGTGCACCTCGTCCGGGTCGTTCTTCAGATCGTACAGCTCATCTGTGTCGTACAGCCGCCGCACGTACTTCCAATCCTTCGACCGAATCATCACGGCCTTCCCGTGCAGCTCCGGCTCTGTGAATTGCAGCGCCGGCCGCGACCAGTAGATATTCTCCTTCGGCCGGTCAGTCTCATGCGTGTGCACCTCCGTCTTCAGCCCGCCTCCCTCGCTGAACACGTAATCGCGGTGTTCGGTTGCCTCTCCCCGCAGCATGGGGAGCAGTGAGCGGCCGAAATGAGTGTGTCCCAGCTCGACCCCACAGGCCTCCGCCAGCGTGGGGAGTAGGTCGATCATCTCCACCAGCGCATCTGACGGAGCCGGCAGCGGCTCACAACCCGGAACCCGAATCGCCAACGGCACATTGACCAGCACGTCCTCGAAGGTGTTCTGCATCTTCTCGGCCAGCAGGTAGTCGCCCACGAAATCGCCGTGATCCGAGGTGGCCACCACAATGGTATTGTCCCACGCCCCCCGCTCCCTCAACGCCGCGACGAGGCCGCCCAGATTGCGGTCGACCTTCGTGATCATCCCATAGTAGACCGCGACCATCTCCCGCAGCTCGTCGTCGGTGATCTCGTCCATCCGCATCCGCTCGTGCACCCTCCGCAGTATCTTTGGCTTGCCCGCAAAACCCTCCGGCGGGCGGACGGGGAAAGGCACCTCGGAGCGATCGTACCTCGAAAAGTAGGGCTCGGCCACCGCGTACGGCGGGTGCGGATACACCTGATTCACCAACATGAAGTACGGCTCCGCGGGTGGATGCTCGATGAACTCCATCGCTTGCTCGGCCGTGTAGTCGTCCTCCAGCGAAGCGCTGTAGTTCTCCGGCACTTCCCCCCAAAGGAACGTGTGGTACAGCCGGTCGCCGAGCTTCCAAGGACTCGTGTCGAATGCCTCTCGGCCGCCTGCGCCCGTCACCCGGTCATGACAGGAGGCGGCGATCGCCTCCTCTGCGATCATGTCGTTCTTACCGCCCCACCACACGTGATAGCCCGCCTCCTTGAAGTACCGCAGGAGGTTCGGCTCATGCCGGCGCAGCATGCGGTGCATCGTCCGGTGGCCCTCCACGTGGCAATACCACCCACTCGCCATAGAGGCCCGGCTCGGCGTGCTCACGGGGTTCTGCACGAAGCAGCGCCGGAAGCCGCCGCCCTCAGACGCCAGCCGGTCCAGGTGAGGAGATTGGATCACGGCGTTGCCCCAATACCCGCTGTCCTTCGCCCGCCACTGATCGGTTACGAAAAGGACGACATTCGGCCGTCTATCTGGCCGGCTATCTGGCCGGCTATCACTTCCCATCCAGCTTGCTCCAATCTCGCCCGCCGCCCTCGCCCGCCGGCCGCTGCCGTACTGTCGGGGGCGGCGCACCCGCCGCGGTGAGATGAAGTGCACCGCGGAGACGCAGAGAACGCGGAGTTACTTCGGGAAAAGCGCGGACAACCCTACAAAGGCCGAGCGTGAGAGCCA
>CAZWRO010000173.1:0-4860 GCA_964635365.1 uncultured bacterium
TGGTGCTTGGTGACGATGTTTCCGATCATGACGGCGGTCTGGGTGTAGGTGGGCGCGGCGTCGTCGCTGCAGCCGCAGAACTCGATGGTGTAGATGGCGTCGTCGCCCTGCTCGATGTAGTTGTAGGCGAGGAGGGAGTAGCGGGAGCGGTCCTTGTAGCAGGTGCCGCCGGTGTTGTCGTGGAGGTAGTTGTAGCGGAAGACGGTCCAGTACTCTTGGACGTAGAGCTGGTGGGCGTAGATGCCGCTGCCGTTGCGGGCGAACTCGTTGTGCTCGGCGATGAGGTAGCCGGGGCTGGACTCGCGGGTGTTGTGCATGCCTCCCATGAAGCCGTTGCGGCAGTCGTGGATGTAGCAGTGGCGCAGGACGAGCCCGCACTCAATGTTGAAGACGCCGCGCATGGAGGCGTTGCAAATCTCGACGCCCTCGAGGGCGTACCACTTGTCGACGCCTTGATTGAACTCGCAGGCGTTGCGGGCGCCGGCGGCGTCGAAGACGGGCCGCTCGGCCATGTCGTAGGCGCGGATGGTGGGGGCGGTCTCGGGGGAGCGGCCGCCGCCTTTGTCGATGCGGAAGGCCGGGTAGGTGCCGGGGTGGACGAGGAGGAGGTCGTTGTCGACCGGGGTGACTGCTTCGAGCAGGTCTTGAATGGTGGCGTATTGCTGGTCGGCGCCGATGTGATAGGTGGCGGCGTGGGCGGCGCCTGACAGGAGCGAGAGAGCTACCACGGCCAGCAGTATCGATATTCTCATAGGTTGGGCCTCCTGCGATTTGGGGTTCGCAGTGCGGCGGCGGGGTTCCTTTCGATGAGGGGTCTGCTCGCCGCGGCGTTGATGGTCGACTGGGTGGTTGAGGGCCGAGGGGAGGTCAGTCGAGACGGGCGATGATGTCTTCGCGGCCGAGCGCTCTGGCGCCGAGATAGAGCAGGGCGACGACGAGGGCGGCCAATCCGCCGGCGAACAGAAGTCGTTCCCACATGGACCAGCGCGAGGCCAGATAGGCTAAGTAGAGCGTGGCGCCGAGGGTGGGGATGGCGGCCAGAGCGGAAAGCTGAGTAGCACCGGTCACGGTCCCACAGCGGGCCGATATCATGACTCCGAAGGCGACCTCGATGGCGACGATGAGGGGGAGCAAAAGCAAGACGAAGGCGAGGAAGAAGGTCGCGCCGGGAATGGTGGACATCGACTCAATGTCGGCGGTGAGTCGTGCGGAGGCGAAGTAGAGGAGTCCGGCGCCATAGCCGCCGACCACGCCCGGCACGATCCCGGCCAGCACCTTTCCGGCGAAGATCTCCCGGTCGGTTGCGGGAGTGGCCAGCAAGCTCTCCAGAGTACGACGCGCCCGCTCGAGGGCGATGGCCTGGGCGGCGATGACGCCGCCGACGGAGGTGCCGACGACGGCGACGACGGCCGTGAACACCACGATTAGCCCGGCGACGAATCTTGCCTGCTCGGCGTCCATGTCGGTCCCTCCGATGATCTTACCGGTGACGACGCCATAGATCAGCGGGAGGATGACGGCGGGCAGCATGATTCGTATGAGGAGCGCACGCTGACCGAGACCCTCCCTCAGGTCCTTGCAGGCTATCAGCCAGGCCCGTCTCATGATGTCATCGCGTCCTCTTCCGCCTCTCGGCGCACGAGGTGGAGATACACGTCCTCCAGGCTTCGCGTCTCGCCGACGAAGGCGATGATGTCTGCTCCGGACTCCACGAGTCGGCGCACAACTTGCGGGTTGGTATGGTCCTGATCCGCGGTGATTTGGAGGACGAGCTGGTTGCCTTCAAGGGAGGCCTCTGCGACCCCCGGGAGGGAGACGACGGCCTGACAATGGCGAGGGAGAGCTTCGCGGAGGGAGACGCGCACGACGTGGTTCCCGACGAGTCTGCGCTTGAGCTCGTCCGGGGTACCGCTGACCAGGACGCGGCCGCGCCTCATGATGGCGATGCGGCCGCAGAGGCGCTCGGCCTCCGGGAGGTTGTGAGTGCAGATCAGAAAGGTCGTTTCCGCGCCCTGGCTCATCTCCAGTATGAGTTCGCGGACTGACCCGGCGGCCTCGACGTCGAGGCCGGAGGTGGGCTCATCCAGAAAGACGACTCGGGGGCGGTGCGCGACGGCACGGGCGAGGTTGATCTTCTGGCGCATGCCTTTGGAGAAGGTGGCGAGGGGGTCGTTCCGACGATCCCAAAGGTCGGCCGCGCGGAGCTGTGTCTCTGCGCCGGCGGAGGCGTCGCCATCGGCAAGGCCGTAAAGGCGAGCGAAGAACGTGAGGTACTGCCGGGCGGTCAGGCGCTCGTAAAGCCCCGGGGCCTCGGTGCTGAGGCCGCAGTTACCCCTGACCTTCTCGGGACTCTCACGGATGTCGTGTCCGCCCACGCGGGCGCTGCCTGCGGTGGGCCGGAGGAGGCAACAGAGCATCCGCACCAGCGTGGTCTTCCCCGCGCCGTTGGGCCCGAGCAACGCGACCACTTCTCCCTGCGCGATGTCGAGATCGACACCGTCAACGGCGCGGATTTCGGATTCTTTCCGCGAACCGCGATAGACACGCGTGAGGCCCCTGATTTCGATGGCTGATGGCACTGGCGAAGGCCCCGGGGGGAGGTATTACGTCTCAGCCCTGCGCGGCTGGGGACGGGCCGCGGGCCGACGGCGGCGGGGCCGCCGGGCGGGGGCAGTTACAGGAGCGCTCTGCCTGATTTCGTCGATGGCCCGCCAGTAGCGCTTGAGGCCGGCTCGGCCCGTGGGCGTGAGGGAGTAGCTGGTGTTGGGAACTTTCCCGGCGAAGGTCTTGGCGATCTTGACGTAGCCGGCTTCTTCGAGGCGCGTCATGTGGGAGGAGAGATTGCCTTTGGTGAGGCCGAGGAGGCCGAGCAGGAAGGTGAAGTCGGCGGAGTCTACGCCGGAGAGAAGCATGAGGAGGCGGAGTCTGGTGGGTTGATGCACGTGGGGGTCGAGGTCGGCCATATCTACACTCCTTGTGCGGGCTGGCCGGAGTCTGAACCGGCGCCGAGATGACGCAGCCGCCGAAGGGCGATGCGGCTGTAGAGGTGGGCGGCGAGGGCGGCCAGGAAGCCATAACCGATCGTTGGCACGAACATGTCGAGCACCGGCCCCATGCTGATAGGTGCACCCGCCACGATGAGGATTGCGTGGATTGCGTAGAGCGTCGGCCAGAGGAACATGAAGGGGCTGCCAATGCGATGCGCCCTTAGCCTCCACCCGAGGTAGCAGAGGAAGGGCACGACGTAGAGCGCCGAGACGGGCTGCATGAGGCTGATCGGGTAGAGTTCCAGGAACCCCAGCGCGACCCCCGCAAACACGCAGAACATGTAGACAAAGGCAACCAACAGGAGCTGCTTGTGCTCCGCTTTCGGCGGGAACCCGACTTGTGGAAAGCCGACTTGTGGGATCCCGATCGTGACGCTTCCTTCACGTCGGTAGAGCCATTGGCTGATCCGGTCTATGAGGGGTGCGGCGCCGAAGAAGCTGAACCAGATCCAGAACGCGAAGAATGCGCATAGGGCCGTCATGGAGGCGATGGCCAGCACTCGCAGGCCGAAGAGATAGGCGAAACCGGTGAGGAGGGAGAGGCCGGCGAACACGGCGCCTCCGGCGACCATTATGAGCAAGCCGACCAGGACCGGCAGCGTCCGGTTCTGAGCGTATCGGCGCGCCCACTTCGGAATCTCTCGGACCTCGTCGTCCGAACGGCGTGCCTCTGTGTCGGCGTTGGGTGTCATCGGCCTTGCCCTTTCTTCTTGTCAGACTTAGGCGAGTTGTCCCAGGCTGCGCAGTTTGTATCACAAACTAGTCGGTTTGTCAAGACCTCACATGTGCATTATGGTCCCGTAAGGCATGTGTCCGCGAAGCACACCGAGTCAGCGTTGCGTGACGGCTTCACAGACAAGCGACACCCATACACAGTACCTTCAGCCTGGCAACAGGAGGCAGCAGGTCCGATCATCCTATCAGCCCGTGTGCAATGAAGGGGGCCACCAGGCTTCCGTTGCGTCCTCGCAGCCAGCCCAAGATGACTCCGGTCAGGAAGTAGAGCAGGAAGAACGGCCAGGCCTGGGCATAGCCAATGTGGGCGGCGGAGAAGAGGGCGGCTTGGGCGAGAATGGCGCGCCAGAGGCCCCACCGTTCTATGAGCAATGGCTGGAGGTAGCCGCGAAACAGGTTTTCCTCCATCCAAGAGGCGATGAAGAAGCCGAAGAAGACCGACATGGCCACCCCAAGCAGGCTGAGAGTTGGCTGAGCGGCGCCGGTCGGGGGCTTCAAGCCGAGGACGGAGACGGAAACCAGGGCGAACGGGACAAGGATCGCTCCCAAGGCCATGGCCCCAAGGAAGCCGCGCAGAATCTCCCGCGCGAGGCGGACTCGGCGCCAGCCCAGCCTCTCCCAGGAAACGCCGGCGAGGCCGAAGAGGCCGCCGCCGATGAGTCCCACGGACCCCACCAGGAAGACGGCGAGTAGGAAGAGGACGCCGCGGGGTGAGGGCTCGAAATCGACGGCTCCCCACAGGCGCCGCATCAGCAAAATGGCGCCGGCCCGCAGCAGACATAGACCCAGTACGAGAACCAAAGCGAGGGTGATGGGATGCCAGCCTATCCGTGTTCGCTCAGTCTGTACCGTGTCGGTGGTCATCATGCCGCGGGCGGCGGAGATCAGCGACGGTTCGGTGGAATCGATTTTGACGGCCGCGGCCGAGATCCCCTGTTCGATCTTGTCCATCGGCAGAAACGCGCCGATCAGTCCGGTCGACATGACCAGGGCCTGGTCTTCCTCGGCGCGGCACACTGCGGCGGCGAAGCGGGCCATGCGGCACGCGTCTTCCCATCCCCGTTGGCCGGTGCAGGCG
>CAZWRO010000174.1:0-4852 GCA_964635365.1 uncultured bacterium
GCCGTCAGCGGGTCGCTGTACACGGTGATGAATGGAACCCGGGCCCGCCCCACCTGCGCCGCCGCCGCCGTGGTCTTCGCCATCTGCAGGAGAGACACAATTCCCTCCTGCATCCGCGCGCCGCCGGAGCACGCGAACGTGAGCAGGGGAATGTGTCGCTCAATCGCGCGCTCCGCCGCCCGCGCAAACTTCTCGCCCACCACCGCTCCCATGCTGCCCCCCCGGAAGCTGAAATCCATCACCACCAGCGACACCGGAAGCTCGTCTACCGCGCACTCCCCCCAGATCAGCGATTCCCGCATCCCCGTACGGGCCTCGTCCTCGCTCAGCTTCTCCTGATAGCCCGGGAACCGCAGCGGGTCGCTGGAGCGCATCCGCGCGTCCTGCTCTGCGAAACTCCCCTCGTCGGCCGTAATCGCCACCCGCTCCCTCGCCGTCAGCCGACGATGATGTCCGCAGTGCCGGCAAACGTACAGCTCCCGCTCCCACTCCGGCTGATACAGCATCTCGCCGCACTTCGCGCACTTCGTCCACAGCCCCTCCGGCGCCCCTTCGGCCCCGGAGTTACTGCGCCGGCCTCCGGCAGACGCGCTCATCGCCTCCTCCTCGCGATTGGGGTGGCGCCGTCGCCCTTCGCCGCGGCCGTGGGCGCAGTCACCTCACCAGTTTGGAAAGGTCGCCCCACCGACTCCGGAGAACTTAGCCTTCCAGCGCTTAACCTGCGCAAGGATGCCCCATGAATATCGACGACCTCAGAAAAGCTATCGACGACCTCGACGACACCATACTCGATCTCCTCAACCGGCGAGCCGAGAAGGCCATCGAGATCGGCCGCCTCAAGAACGAGAGCGGCGGCGCCATCTTCGATCCGGCCCGGGAGCGGAGAATCCTCGATCGCCTCGCCGGGCTCAGTCGCGGGCCTCTCTCTGCGGCTGACCTTCGCGATATCTACGGCGCCGTCTTCGCCGTCAATCGACTCCTCGAGAAAACCCTCAGCGTGGCCTACTACGGCCCGCCCGGCACCTTCACCCACCTCGCCGCCCAGCACAAGTTCGGCGTCGGCGCCGACCTGCGCCCGGTCGACGCCATCTCCGACGTATTCCGCGCGGTCGAGAAGAAGGAGGCCGACTTCGGCGTCGTCCCCATCGAGAACACCACCGCCGGCGTCGTCCCCCTCACCCTCGACGCCTTCGCCGAGTCCAAGCTCAACATCTGTGCCGAGGTCTACGTGGATATCGAGCACCACTTGCTCTGTCGCTGCCAGTCGCTCGAGGAAATCCAGCGCGTCTACTCCCACCCCCAGGCCATCGCCCAGTGCCGAATCTGGCTCAAGTCCAACCTGCCCCGGGCCGAAATCATCCCCGCCGGCAGCACCTCTCGCGCGGCCGAACTCGCCGCCGCCGAGGCCGGCTCGGCCGCCGTCGGACCCGCGCTCGCCGGAGAGCTTCACGATCTGCCCGTCCTCCGCGCCCGCATCCACGACCAGCCCGACAACCGCACCCGCTTCTTCATCCTCGGCCGCTCCCCGGTCGGCCCGAGCGGCAAAGACAAAACCTCGATGGTATTCTCCGTAGCCCATAAAGCCGGCGCTCTGCACCGAGCGCTCGCCATTCTCAGCAACCATCAAATCAGTATGACCTTCATCCAGTCTCATCCCACCAAGGAAACTCCGTGGGAATACATGTTCTTCGTGGATGTCGAGGGACACGCCGCGCTCTCGGATCTCGCCGCGGCCTTGGAGGAGCTGCGCCAGCAGACCTCCACCCTGCGCGTGCTCGGCTCTTACCCCGAGTCCGACTAAGCCTCAGTCGCCTCCGGCTTCCGGGCCGCCTTCCGCTTCTCCTGCCGGCCATCCAAACGCCTGTGGCAGCAGCGCCTCCAGCTCGAACTCCCGGCGCATTCCGGCCTGCCCAAGCGAAATGATCGGCAGCTCCGAGCAGAACTCGGCCAGCGCCTGGCGACAGGCGCCGCAAGGTGACAGCGGGCCCGCGTCCGGAGTGTAGATCACCAGTGCCCGAAAGTCCTTCGCGCCCTCCGCCACGGCCCTCAGCAGTGCCACCCGCTCCGCACACACCGTCAGTCCAAAGGAGGAGTTCTCCACGTTGCAGCCGGAGTATATCTCCCCCCCCTTCCCCTCCAGCGCCGCGCCCACTCGGAAACCCGAGTACGGCGCATACGCGCGCTCCGCCGCCTCCCGCGCGGCCCCCTCGAGCCTACTCCAACTCGGCTCCCTCCTCTTCGCCTTCCGCATCCTCGACCTCCTCCGCCTTGCGCACCACGCGCACCCGCTCAATGCGATTCTCCGACACCACCTCGGCCGTGAACTCCCATCCCTGCCAGCTTACCGACTCCCCCGCACTCGGCACCCGTCCGAGTCGATCCAGAATGAACCCGCCGAGGCTGTCGAACTCCCCCTCCGGCAGCTTCACGTGCAGCTCGTCCTCAACCTCATCCGCGCTCACCCGCGCGTCCACCACCAGCGTCTCGTCGTCTATTACCTCCATCGGCTCTTGCTCGTAGTCGTACTCGTCCTGGATCTCGCCGAAGATCTCCTCCAGCAAGTCCTCGATAGTCACCAGCCCCGCCGTGCCTCCGTACTCATCGATGACGATCGCCATGTGGTAGCGCCTTCGCTGCATCAGGCGCAGCACTTCGTCCACATTCTTGCTCTCCGGCACCACCGGAGCCGGCTTCCGCGCAACCTGGCCCGCCGTCAGCTTCGCACCATCCGTCTGGAGCGCCGACAGCATGTCCTTCGCATACAGGATACCAATGACGTTATCGACGCTCTCCTCATATACCGGCAGCCGCGAGTACCCGCTCTCTTTACTCACCTGGGCCGCTTCCGCCAGCGTTGCCCCAACCCGCACGCACACCAAGTCCGTGCGAGGCCTCATCACCTCTCGCACCACCTTGTCCGCGAACTCGATGACCCCGTGGATCATCTCCTTCTCTTCTTCCTCTATGTCGCCCTTGGCCTCCCCCTCCGCCACCAGATCCATCATCTCTTCATCGGAGTAGCTCGGCCCGGTCGGCAGCACTCGGCCCCCCATCACCGGGACCACCACATGCGCGAGAAAGAACCTGGCGATCAGCAGCAGGAACCACCCGACCGGATGCACCACCGTGTGGACCACCCCGAGCATCGGCACGAAGACCAGCCCCACCGCCTCCGGCCGCCGCATGGCATACGTCTTCGGCGCCACCTCACATAGCACCAGCAGCAGCGCGATCATCCCAATGGCGCTCACCGGCACCCACCGCGCGCTGCCGCCGAAATAGGCTATCGTCAGCTCTGTCGTGTACGCGGAAGCGACGATGATCGACAAGTTGATGAGCAACACCAGGGTGCTCAGCACCTCCTGGCGCTTCTCCACCAGCCGCAGCAACCCGCTCGCGCCCCACCGCCCCTCGCTCGCCAGTTGCCTCGCCCGCCCCACCTCCACCCGCATCAACGCCCCCTCCGTCAACGAGCTGAAGGCGAGTGTCGCCATGCACAGCACGATGGCTGCTATCTGCGGAACGTGTGAGGCTAGTGCTTCCAAACCGACTGCTAACGCAGCTTCATCCATCTCTTATCCCCCCGCCCGCGCCGGGCAGGGCTCCTCTGCACCTCGCTCTATTCCCCAGCAGGTGCTTCCGCCTCCGGGGTCTGCCCCAAGATCGCGCGGACCCGCGCGATCCGGTGGCTGTCCAGTGCCTCGACCACCAACGTCACTTCCTCCAGCTCCACCTGCTGCCCTATCTCCGGAACCACGCCAAGGTGGCTGTACAAGAGCCCCGCCAGCGAGTCGTACTGTCCCTCGGGCAGAGCCACACCGATGGCCTGCGAGGCCTCGTCAACGCTCAGCCTTCCGTCGAGCGCAATCACGCCTTCCTCGATCAGTTCGACCTCCGGCCGCACCTCATCGTACTCGTCATAAATATCGCCCACCACCTCTTCCAGCAGGTCCTCCAACGTCACCAATCCGGCCGTCCCCCCGTATTCGTCCACCACCACGGCCAGCGTCCGATGGTGGCGGCGGAAGTCAGTGAGCAGGACGCTCAGATGCTTCGTCTCCGGTACCCGGAAGAGCCGGCTCATCACCGAAGTCACCGGCGCCTCCCCCTGCCCCGAGGCCAGCAGCGGAAGCACATCCTTCACGTGCACCAGGCCGATCAGATTGTCCAGATCGCCCCCGTACACCGGCAGCCGTGACAGCCGATGATCGGTCGCCACCTTCCCAGCATCGCTCGCCGTCGCCGTCTCCTCAACCGCCACCACCTCCGTCCGGGGCACCATCACCTCCCGCGCCACCTTGTCCCCGAACTCGAAGATGTGGTGGATCATCGCCTTCTCTTCTTCCTCCAAGGCCCCCGTCTCGACCTGCAGGTCCACCAGCGCCCGAATCTCCCCCTCCGTCACCGGCTCCTCCGGGCGCGGATATCCCCCGAACAGCCGCACCAGACGCTCCGCCATGAACCCCACCGTGCGCGCCGGCACCAACATCACCCCGGACACCACCCACACCGGCACCGCCGCCGCTCTCGCCACCCGCTCCGGGTTCGCCGCCGCGTAGCTGATCGGGATGGCCTCCGCGAAGATCATCACCAGCACGGCCATCCCCACGATCGCCGTCCACACCGGCAGCCCCGCCCGCGTGATGACCCAGGTCGCGGCAATCGCCTCCGCCGCGTAGTTCATCGCCGTGATCGCCACCAGCATCCCGCCCAGCGTAGTCGCCGGCCGAGACAGCAACTTCTCAATCACCGCCCACGAGCCGCTGCCCGACATCCGCCGCGCCCGGTACCGCCCCAGCGACAGGAGGCTGATCTCGGCCGCCGAGAACAGGCCCGACCCCAGCAACAGCAG
>CAZWRO010000175.1:0-4788 GCA_964635365.1 uncultured bacterium
ACCCCGATCAACGTGGCCTCCGCCAGCCCCATCCCCCGCCGCAGTCTTACCTCTCGCTTTTCCAAAGAAGCTCCAACCTCCCCAAGCACATTCTCCGGCCCGCACAACACTACCTGTCCTGGGCTACCTTACCATCTCATTGACACCGCCTACCAAGCCACTATAATGGAAAGTGCACTCCTAATAGCAGGTGCACTCTCTGAAAGACTGGGCGATGCCCTCAGATCAGTCCAACGCAGCCCAAGTAAGCGTCCTCGTCACTCGCGCCAAGCAGGGCGACCGCGAAGCCTTCGACGGCCTCGTCGTCCTCTACACTCCTCAGATCTACAACCTCGCCCTCCGCATCACCGGCTCCTCCGACGACGCCGAGGACTGCGTCCAAGACGCCTTCCTCCGCGCCTTCTCCCGCCTCCACACCTTCCGCGGCGAAGCCGCCTTCTCCACCTGGCTCTTCCGCGTCGCCATCAACGTCGCCAACGACACCGCCAAGCGACGCGCCCGCCAACCCCTACCAGCCTCCCAGCTCGCGGTCCCCGACTCCGACGGCGAGGGCCCCGAACTCGAAACCATCGCCGGAGGCAGCGCCGAACACGCGCGCACCCCCGACGAAGCCGCCATCCTCAGACAGCGCCGCGACATCATCCTCGCCGCTGTCCAATCCCTTCCCGACCACCACCGCGCGGTGGTCTTGCTCTATGACTTCCAAGGCCTCTCCTATGACGAAATCGCGCGCATTACCGGCGCCCGAGTGGGTACCGTAAAGTCGCGGCTCAACCGAGCCCGTCTGGCGCTCAAAGAGCTGCTCACCCCGCATCTGGAACTTCTTCGTGACTGATCCAGTCTAACTGGCAGGTGTAGTGATGGCCGAAAATCTGTCCAGAACATGCCAGAAGCTGCGACCGCTCTTGCCGGAGCACGCAGAGGGTAAGCTCTCCGGCTCGCCGCTCGCGCGCGTCGAGCGCCACCTCGCCGAGTGCTCCCGCTGCTCCGCCGAACTCGCCGACCTCCGCACCGTAATCGCAGCCGCCCGCGCCATCGACGCCGACCCCGTCCCGCCCGGCCTCGTGTCGCGCCTCCGCGGCGCCGTCGCCGACCTCCCCGACACCGCCGCCAGGCCGCCTCGCTTCTGGCCCCGCGTCGCCGTTCCCGTGGCCGTCGCCACCGGATTCGTCGCCGTCGCCTTCGCTTTCATCATCACCGGTCGCCCCCAAACCGACCTCGACTCCCTGGCTCGATCCGCCTCCCCTCAGGCCGGCGCGCTCGTCGCCGAAGCCCCCGCCCCCTCCGCGGCCGCGGCCGAAGAGATGACCGCCGGCATCGACGTCGCCGAGCTCCCCGACTCCATCCCCGACCGCGCCGACCGGCTGGCCTACCAGGCTCCCCCCTCCGAGCCCTCCGCACCCGACACCTCGGAGAAGACCACGGCCGACATCATTGGCGGCTATTCGTTCACTGCTCCCTCTGAAGAGGAAGGCGAGGACCTGGCCCATCGCGAAACCTCCGTCCCGCAGCCGGACCGCTCTCCCAGGCCCACCCTGCTTTGCCTGGATCAGCTCGGCCCGCGCGACGAGGCCGCCGGCCCCAACTGGTTTTCGCCTACGCCTCGCGGCCAGCCCCAGGTCACCGAAGGCGCCAAACGCAGCGGCTCGGCCGAAACCCTCCCTGGAGCCCCGTTGCCGTACGCCCGCGAGACCCCGCCCGCGCCGCCCATCGCCGCCCGGGCCGTGCTGCTCCGCGAGCGGGAAGCCCCCACCATCGCCTTCCAGCTCTCGGCCGAACCGGCCGTCGCCGAAATCGCCATCAGCCTCGACACCACCGAGGGCCGCCGCCTCCTCTGGCGCGGCGCTCCGGCCGACGCCGCCCCCGTTCCCCTCTCCGCTGACGACATCGGCACCGGCCCCACCGCCCTTCCCATCTCCCTGCACTCCGCCGCCGGCGACCGCCAGTATGTCCTCTTCGTTCCCACCCTCGCGCGCCTCGGCGAATCCGCCCCCAATGCTCCCCTCGGCCGCTACGCCGGCGCGCCCCTCGGCCGCGTCCTCGCCGACTTCAGCGCCCTAACCGGCCTCGTGATCTTCGCCGAGGCCCCCCTCGACATGTCACTCTCCGGCGACCTTCCCAGTGGCACCCCGGCGCAAGCCCTCCAGCTCATCGCCACCATCGCCGACATGGAAGCAACGCAGCAAGGCGACATCGCCCACACCCTCACCCACCGCCGCTGACGGGCCCTAATCCTGGCAGGGCATCGGCTCCCTCGCGGCTAATTCAGCCGACATGGACAGCCACGCAGAACCCCGCCTCGCGGCCCGGCCGTCATTGCCCAGTGGTTCCCACCACTTCGCCCGGCGCCTCGGCCACCGCTTGCTCCGCGGCGTTCTGCTCGCTCTGCTGCCAGCTCTGCTGGTAGCTTTGCTACTCGCCCCCGCCGCCGCCGATGTGGACGCCGCAGGCGAGGCCCCCGAGTGGCGCGGCCTCGTCACCCTCTGGCACACCATGCTCGACCACTCCTCCGACGCCATCTACAGCCCCGCCCTCTTCGACGAGCTCGCCGCCAACCTCGACGCCTCCGACGACGGCCTCACCGCGCTCTCCCAACGCCGACTGGTCCCCGAAGCAGTCGCGGACACCCTGCGAAGGCTCCTCCACTCCCGCTACGAATACATCGACGAGCGCCACTACATCGGCCAGGCCCGCGTCTCCCAGTCCGCCCTCGAAGCCTCCGTCGCCACCGCCCATTGGCTCGTCGAAAGGGAACTCGACCTCCTTCGCCGCGCCTACGTCGACCCCGACCTCAACCGCGACGCCATCTCCGCCTCCGAATCCCACCTCGCCTTCCAGCTCACCTTCATCCACCACGCCGAAGCCCTGGAGGCCGGCGCCGAGCAGCGCCGCCAAGAGCTATCCCTTCGGCAGGAGACCGGCGAAGCCGTGGACTGGAGAGCCTTCGAGAACGAGTGCCAGCGACGGCGTCAGCTCCTCCTCGACGCCTATTGCGTCCGGCGCCTCCGCACCGCGCCCCCCGTGCAGGCCGTCATGCCTTACCTCTTCGCCCTCACTCGCGCGCGGCCCGACGGGCCGTCCGAGATCTCAGACGCGGCCCTCCCCGGCCTGTGATCCCCCGTGTTTGGATGGAACATAGACTTAGGGCTCGATGTCGGCACCTGCACCACGCGCATCTACCAGCGCGGTGTCGGCCTCGTCCTGGCCGAGCCCTCCGCCATCGCCTTCTCCCTTAGAGGAGGCGACAGAAGCGGCGACCCCATCGCCGTCGGCGCAGAGGCCAAGCTCATCGGCGACCAGGGATCCGACGACGCCCGAACCGTCTTCCCCATCCGCGGCGGAGTAGTTGCCGACCACCAGGCCGCCTCCGCCATGATACGCGCCCTCATCCGCCGCGCCATCGGCGGCCGCTCCCTCTTCATGCCCCGCATCGTAGCCGCCCTCACCACCGGAGCCACCCCCGTCGAGCGCGCCGCCCTCATGCACGCCGTCCAGAACGCCGGCGCGCGACGCGTCCGTCTCATCGACCGCACCCTCGCCGGGGGCATCGGCGCCGGCCTCCTCCCCACCGACCGCGACGCCCGCCTCGTCATCAGCCTCGGCGGCGGCGTTACCGAGTTCGGTGTCGTCGTCCAGGGCCGTCTCGTCTGGGGGCGCAGCGTCCGCTTCGGCGGCCGCGACCTCGACGAGGCCATCCGCAAGATGATGCGCAACAAGTACGGCCTCAGCCTCGCCCCCGCCACCGCCGAGCAGATGAAGCTCCAAGTCGGAGCCATCCTCCCCCGAATGGCCCGCAGCCGCGTCACCGTCGGCGGCGCCGAACTCTACGGCGGCCAGCTCTTCCGCAACCTCGAAGTCACCCTCGACGGCATCCCCGACGTCCTCGCCCGCGCCCTCACCCCCATCATCAACGAAGTCCACTGGTCCATCGCCGAAGCCCCCACCGAGCAGCGCGCCGAAATCCGCGCCAACGGCATCCTCCTCATCGGCGCCACCGCCCTACTCCAAGGCGTCCCCCAAGTCATGCGCGAGCGCCTCGGCGTCCCCGTCGTCCGCTCCCGCGAGCCCGCCCACGCCGTCGCCCTCGGCCTCGGCGCCGTCATCCAAGACGTCACCAAACTCAGCCTCGACGGCCACCGCTACGCCAGCCTCCTCTAACCCGCCCCCGCCGCCGGCCGCGAGGGACGACGAGACGCGCGACGAAATGGTGCCTGCGACCGCGGTGCGCAGGCGCGGAGCGGAGGTTGCCATGAACAGAAGGAACGCACGATTCAGTTTGCTACTCGCCGTCGGCCTCGCGCTGCTCCCCATCGCCGCGGCAGCCGCCGACATGCCCCCCGCGCGCGTCTTCCCCAACACCACCGACGGCATCTTCGTCTTCAACGACCAGATAACTCCCGGGCGGCTGAGCGAGGCCCAGGTCCGCTTCGCCGCCACCCACTACGTCGGCTCCCAGAAGATGACGCGCCCCGAGGCGCGGCAGCTCCGCCGCTACAACCCCAACTTCCTCGTCCTCCACTACCGGCTCGCCCAGGCCCTCGGCCACAGCCCCGCCGACGAGAACTGTCGCCCGACGGGCGACTTCATTACCATCGTGAGGGGCGACGAGTGGGTGCGCGAGTGGCCCGGCGACGAGGTCGTAGTCGAGGAGTGGTTCTACCACTGGCAAGGCTCCCGCGTCTACGGGTGCGACTGGGGGCACTATCTCATGGACCTCGACAACCCGGCCTGGCGCGAGTGGTGGAGCGCGCGCGTCATCGAGGAGCTTATCGCCAACGAGAACGACGG
>CAZWRO010000176.1:0-4766 GCA_964635365.1 uncultured bacterium
GAGCTCCTCGGGATCGGGTTCAAACCTGGGAGGAATCAGATGGCGAAAACGCTTGAGGAGATCAACGAAAAGATTCGGAGTGGCCAAGTAGCGGTGGTCACAGCCGAGGAAATGGTCGACATCGTCGCCGAGAATGGCGCCAAGCGGGCCGCACAGAAAATCGACGTAGTCACCACAGGCACCTTCGGCGCAATGTGCTCCTCCGGCGTCATGCTCAGCCTCGGCCATTCGAAACCCAGGATCAAGTTCGGTGGCGGCCAGGTCCGCTTGAATCGCGTGCCCGCGTATGCGGGACTTGCCGCGGCGGACCTCTACTTGGGAGCAACCGCGCTACCCGACGATGATCCCAGAAACGCAGTCTTCCCCGGTGAGTTCACCTACGGCGGCGGACACGTGATTGAGGACCTAGTTGCCGGCCGCCGTGTGCTCGTGGAGGCCACTGCGTACGGTACGGACTGCTATCCCCGTCGGGATCTTACGACGTGGTTCGCGCTTGATGAGATCAACGAGGCCTATCTCTTCAATCCTCGCAACAGCTACCAGAACTATAACGTGGCTGTCAATCGCTCAGAGCGTACCATATACACGTACATGGGAAGTTTGAAGCCACAGTTGGGATCAGCCACCTACTCCAGCGCCGGGCAGTTATCGCCCCTTCTCAACGATCCCTACTATCGGACCATAGGGCTCGGCACTCGCCTCTTCTTGGGCGGCGGCGTCGGCTACATTGTCTGGCACGGCACCCAACACAGCCCGGCTGTCGAGCGCAACAAGTCTGGGATCCCAATGGGTGGCGCCGGGACACTCGCGGTGTTGGGCGACCTCAAGCAGATGTCTTCTCGATGGTTGCGCGGTGCCAGCTTCCGTGGCTATGGGGCCACGCTCATCGTCGGCCTGGGCGTGCCGATCCCCGTCCTGGATGAGGAGATAGCCGCGCAGACTGGCGTCTCGGATGCCGAAATCCAGGCGCCCGTGGTCGACTACAGCGGTCCCTACCCGGAGCGAGAGCCGGAGGTCATCTGTCACGTCACCTACGCCCAACTCAAGTCCGGGTCGATAGAGGTGGAAGGCCGAACGGTGCCAAGCACTCCCCTCTCCAGCCTGCCGCGAGCCAGAGAGATCGCAGAGCTACTGAAAGCCTGGATAGCTGAAGGGAAGTTCCACCCCACCTCCCCAGTTGCCGCCCTGCCCGGAGCCGAATCTGGTCTCGTAACCAAACCCATGCCTCACGACCCGCCGAGCGCGACCTCCCCCCAACCGGCTGACCAAACCGGTGGCCGGACGAGGAAATAGCAGATGAAAGTCTCCCATCGAATGGTGCTGCACTTCCCTCCCGTGGTCACGGGGCATCCGATTACTTATCGGCTCGCCCGGGACTACAACCTGGTGTTCAACATCCTGCGCGCATCCATAGGTCCTGAGGAAGAAGGGCTGATGGTGCTTGAGATCAGCGGCGAGGAGGACGACTATCGCCGCGGGACCCAGTACCTCATCACACAGGGCATTCGAGTCCAGCCTCTCATCCAGGACATCCGCAAGAACGATGACCGGTGCACAGACTGCGGCGCTTGCGTGGGCATCTGCCCCACGAACGCGCTTGCCCTCGAGCGCCCGTCTATGAAGGTCGTTTTTGACATCGATCAGTGCGTTGCTTGTGGCGAATGCGTTCCGTGCTGTCCCGTCCGTGCCATGGAACTACTTTTCTAGGCCCCGGTCCCATGCCGCACGAAGAACGCAGCTATCGTCGATGGCGCAAGAACGAACTGAGCTCCTTTGAGGTGCGCATACAGGAGTCGGATTTGTCCATCAGTGCCGATCGCGTGCTGGTGGATTCGGCGGAGACGGCGCTCCGCTCCATTCGCGGCAGCCTGGAGAAGTACATACGGCGCGATCCGGCGTTCGCCACAGCCCTCGAACCGCGCGACCCTTCACCTGACGCGCCGGACATCGTGTGCCAAATGGCCGCTGCCGCGCGTAGCTGTGGCGTGGGTCCAATGGCCGCCGTCGCTGGCGCCGTGGCCCAGCACGTCGGGCAAACACTGCTATCAGAAACCCGTCAGGTGATAGTGGAGAACGGGGGCGACATCTTCCTGCGCACGTCTCGCCCCCGCGTTTCCGCCATCTTCGCCGGTGCCTCCCCGCTGTCCGGTCAGCTTGGCATCCGCATCAGTCGGCTTCATCAGGATATCGGCCTGTGTACCTCCTCGGGTACGGTAGGCCCTTCCCTGAGCCTCGGTCACGCCGATGCCGCCATCGTCTTGGCCACCTCCGCGATTCTCGCCGACGCGGCTGCCACAGCTCTCGGAAACCGGGTTCGCAAGCCGGAAGATATCACTCCTGCACTGGAGACACTGCAGGGCACAGAAGGGGTCCTCGGCGCAGCCGCAATCATCGGCGAACAGCTCGGCGCATGGGGGGAGATCGAATTCGTTCCGATCAGTGGTTCTGATCGCGGCTGACCACCTATCTCGCTGCCAGCGCGAGCCAGGAGAGCAGCCCTATCCCCAGAGCGAGTCGATAGACGATGAAAGGCAGCAGCCTCCGCGTTTGGAGGTACCGTAGGAAGAACCGGATGCAGACATATCCGGATAGGGCCGCGGCCACCATGCCGACCGCGAAGATCAGAACGCTTTCGAGCGGGAGCGCCTGTGAGCGCTTTGCAACGTCGAGAAACCCGTAAGTCGCGGCGCCTCCGACGATCGGGATCGATAGCAAGAACGAGAACCTGGCCGCCGTCTCTCGCGTCATGCCGAGCGCGAGGCCTGCGGTGATAGTGATCCCAGAGCGCGAGACGCCCGGCGCAAGGGCCATCGCCTGCGCCGCGCCGACCACGACACCGTCCCACCAGCTAACATCACGCATACCCCGAAGGCCCGCTGCCCTCCAGTCCGCGAGCCAAAGCACCATCCCGAAGATTATCAGCAGCCCCGCCACCAGCACTGGCTCGCCCAGTTTCGTCTCGATCACTTCTTGCCCGACTACTCCTGCCACTGCCGCTGGCACAGTACCCACCACCATTACCCAGCCGAGCCTTCGATCTGCGGCGCCGCCCACGCCATGCCGCAAGCTAGCAGCGAAGGCCCTGAACAGACGAACGATATCCGAGCGGAAGAAGATCAACAATGAGACAAACGTTCCCGCATGGAGTGCAACATCGAACATCTTGTTCAGATGCTGATCGGTCAGCAGGTCCCATCCCAACATCTCCCGCATCAAGATCAAGTGACCCGAACTGCTGACCGGCAGGAATTCGGTCACCCCCTGGATTATCCCCAGCACAGCAGCCTTGAAGAGATCCATTATGATCGCAGTATCAACATTCCCATGATCAGAGCGTTCTCTTCTTCAACCCGAACCCGGCTCCTGCCCCTACCGGCCCAGAAGCAAAGCCCACAGGTCCCTTGTGTCCCCTGCTTCTAAGCGGTGAGCTCTCCCCAAAGTCGCCGATCGAAAAGCGTGCCCCCGGAATGTTCGGTGCGCGTCGACGTAGGAAACTGCTGGGCCAGCCAGAAACTACGGGTTCGACTCAAGGAGAGGAGACGGCCCATGGAGGCGAATGTCCTAGGTGCATACGGCCCCTTTGCCGCGCAGATATTGGGAGACGGACCGGCACAGCTATCCTTTCGCCGCGCCTGCTTCGACGAGGTCGACGAATGGCGAGCCAAAGCGCGTTCTAAGGCACTCGAACTCATCGCCCTCCCCGAAGCGCGCAGGACGTCCGAAGTGGAAGTCGTGTCGCAGTCCGTTGTCGACGGCGTGGCCGTGGAGCGTCTGCGTTGGCAGCTTCCCTACGGGCCGCCAACCGAGGCCGTCTTCCTCAAGCCGGAGAGAGCAACCGGACCCCTGCCTGGGATAGTCGCTCTTCACGACCACGGCGGACTCAAGTACTTCGGATGGCGCAAGATCGCCGATGATGGAGGCCCCGTCCATCCGATCATCCGAAGTCACCGAGAAGAATGTTACGGGGAAAGGGCCTGGGCCAATGAGATCGCCAAGCTCGGTTACGCGGTCATTTGCCACGACACGTTCGCATTCGCTTCCAGACGCGTATTGGTCAAAGATGTGCTGGAAGCAATCCGTTGGGATGATGCAAGGGACGTAGGCCCAAAGGAAGACGAAGCAGACATCAGGGCCTACAACCAATGGGCCAACCAACATGAGCACATCATCGCCAAGAGCCTCTTCGCGGCCGGCACAACCTGGCCTGCGTTCTATCTGTACGAGGATCAGGTGGCGGTCGATATACTCTGCGCGCGGGAGGAAGTGGATTCCGAACGTATCGGTTGTTGCGGCCTCTCAGGCGGTGGCCTGCGTACTGTTTACCTCGGTGGCTTGGACGAACGTATTCGCAGCGCCGTATGCGCTGGCATGATGACGACCTGGCGAGACGTCGTCCTGCAGAAGTGCTGGACTCATACCTGGATGACGTGGACTCCGCATCTGCCCAAGTATCTCGACTATCCCGAAGTATTAGGCCTGCGCGTTCCGCTTCCGACCATGGTCCTCAACAACACCGAGGACTCCCTGTTTACGCTTGCTGAAATGCGACGCGCAGATGAGATGCTCCGGAGCGTATACGATAAAGTGGGATCGTCCGAGACGTACACCTGTCAGTTCTACCCTGGGCCCCACAAGTTCGACGCCCAGATGCAGCGGGACGCCTTTGAGTGGCTCGACCGTTGGCTGAAGGGCTAGTGCAGGGCAATCCCCCGCGGCCGTACGGGTTGGAGAAATGTCCCCGCACACCTAAAGGCGCCGGTTCTTCC
>CAZWRO010000177.1:0-586 GCA_964635365.1 uncultured bacterium
CTGGGAGCCCACGGTGGAGTCGGCCGGGCGTCTGGTCCTGGTGGGGTTGTTCCACGGGATGCGGATGGCAGGACCGGTGTCGGTGGGGGCCTGCGTGGCGGCGGCGGCGGCCAATCTGGGGCAGACGAAGTTCCTGGTGAGCGCGGAGCCGCTGGCCTTCCGTTGGAATCGCATCAGCCTGTCGCAGGGACTGCAGCGCATCTTCTCGCGGCGGAGCGCCTTTTCAGTGGTGCGGTCGCTGCTGAAGCTGGCGGCGGTGCTGCTGGTTTCGTTCCTGTATCTGCGAGGCCGATCGGCCGCGGTGCTGGGGCTGGGACAGGCGAGCCTGGTGAACGCGGCCGGGGCGTGCGGGGACCTGATCTGGGGCCTGCTGATCCGGGTCGCCGCGGTGCTGCTGGTGGTCGCGGCGGTGGACTATCTCTTCCAGCGGCATGAGCACGAGAAGAAACTGCGCATGACGCGGCACGAGGTGCGGCAGGAGCACAAGCAGGCGGAGGGAGATCCGTTGGTGCGGTCTCGCATTCGGGAGCAGCAGCGGGCGCTGGCGCGACACCCGGTCGATGCCGTCGTCGGTTTTAACAGGATC
>CAZWRO010000177.1:596-4739 GCA_964635365.1 uncultured bacterium
GTGGTACGATCTGGCGCATAAGCGGGTGCAGCCGGGGACGGTGGTGGTGACGAACCCGGTGGAGAGCGCGGTGGCGCTGAAGTACGCGACGGCGAGTACCGCGAGCACCGCGAGCACGGCGGCGCCGATGGTGGTGGCGAAGGGCCGGCGACTGATGGCGGAGCGCATCCGCGCGGAGGCCCAGCGACACGGGGTGCCGATTAGGCCCAGCCCGGAGCTGGCGCGGGCGCTGTATCGGTCGGTGCCGGTGGGCCGGCAGATTCCGCCGGAGCTGTACCAGGCGGTGGCGGAGATTCTCGCCTTCGTGTATCGGCTGACGGGGAGGCCGGTGGGGTGAGGGGTAGCTGATGGCGGAAGCAAGGCTGAGCGCAAGGGGGTTGGGGAGAGGGCTACCGGAGCGGCTGGCGCGGCACAGCGACCTGCTGGTGTCGGGGGGCGCGGTGGTGATCGTGGCGATGCTGGTGATCCCGCTGCCGCACTGGATGTTGGATGCCTTTCTGGTGGTGAACATAGCGCTGACGATGACGGTGCTGCTGGTCACGACGTACACCAGCCACCCGCTGGAGTTCTCGGTGTTCCCGTCGCTGCTGCTGGTGATGACGCTGTTTCGACTGGCGATCAACGTGTCGGCGACGCGGCTGATCTTGCTGCACGCCGACGCGGGCCTGGTGATTTCGGCCTTCGGCGGCTTCGTGGTGGGGGGCAACTACGTGGTGGGCCTGGTGGTGTTCGTGATCCTGGTGGTGATTCAGTTCGTGGTGATCACGAACGGCGCGGGTAGGGTGGCGGAGGTGGCCGCGAGGTTCATGCTGGACGCGATGCCCGGGAAGCAGATGGCCATCGACGCGGATCTGAACGCGGGCCTGATCGATGAGTCGGACGCACGGAGCCGGCGGGAGGAGATTTCGCGGGAGGCCGACTTCTACGGCGCGATGGACGGGGCCAGCAAGTTCGTGCGGGGGGATGCCATTGCGGCGGTGGTGATGATCGTGGTGAATATCGTGGGGGGGTTCGTGATCGGAATGACGCAGCGGGGGATGGATCTTCCGAGCGCGCTGCGCACTTACACGCTGCTCACGGTGGGCGAGGGATTGGTGACGCAGATTCCGGCGCTGATCATGGCGACGGCGACGGGGTTGATCATCACGCGGTCGTCGTCGGGAGAGCCGCTGGGCAAGGAGCTGACTACCCAGTTGCTGCGGAGCCCGCGGGCGCTGGGGCTGGTGGCGGGAACGCTCGGCGTGCTGGCGCTGGTTCCGGGGCTGCCCAGGCTGCCGTTCCTGGTGGTGGGGGCCGGGGTTGGGATGATGGCCAGCGCGCTGCACACGGGGCGGCGAGCGCCGCCGCCGCCGGCCGCGCCAGCGAAGCCGACGGCGCCCTCGGCGGAGCAACTGATGGGCTTGCTGGCGGTGGACCCGATCGTGCTGGAGATCGGGCTGGACTTGATTCCACTGGCCGATCCGGCACAGGGGGGAGACCTGCTGGAGCGCATTACGACGCTGCGGAGGCGGATTGCGGAGGACATGGGTTTGGTGGTTCCGCCGCTTAGGGTGCGAGACAACCTGCAGCTTCGCCCCACGATTTACCTGATAAAGCTGGCCGGCGCGCAGGTCGCCCAGGGCGAGGTGCGGCCGGGGCAGGTGCTGGTGATGAACCCCTCCGGCGGGGTGCCGGAGATTGCGGGGATGGACACCATCGACCCGGCCTTCGGGCTTCCCGCGCGCTGGGCTCCGGAGAGCAAGCGTGTGGACGCGGAGATGCTGGGGCAGACGGTGGTGGACGCGGGGACGGTGCTGCTGACACACCTGGGAGAGGTGCTGAAGGCGCACGCGGCCGACATTCTGAGCCTGCAAGACGTGCGCACGATGCTGGATCACCTGCGGCAGCAGACGCCGGTCCTTGTGGAGGAGGTGGTGCCGAAGGTGATGAGCCTGACCGAAGTGCATAGGGTGCTGGCGAACCTGCTGCGGGAGCGGGTGCCGATACTGGACCTGGCGCGGATTCTCACGGTGCTGGCCATGCACGGGCCGACGATCAAGGACTCGGAGGCGCTCACGGAGCTGGTGCGCCAGGGGCTGGCGCGGGCGATCACCGCGCAATACCTCGACGAGCAGCGGACGCTGTGGGTGTGCGCGCTGGACCCGGCGGCCGAGGCCGAGCTGCTGGCGCGAGCGCAGGCGGCCGCGGGCGCGCCCACCGAGGCGCGAGACGGCGAGGGGGTGGGGCCGGCGCTGGAGACGGATTGGACGGAGACGTTGATGCGAAGAATCCGGCGGCAGCTCGACCGCATGGTGGCGATGGGACATTCGCCGGTGCTGATCTGCGCGCCGCGGTCGCGCCCGTTGGTGCGGGCGCTGCTGGAGAGGCGCCTCCCGGCCGCGGTGGTGCTCTCGCACGCGGAGATCGCGCCGGAGGCCAAGGTGAAGTCGGTTGGGCTGGTGAGTGTAGAGGGCGGGGATGAATCTTAACTATTACGGGGGATGAGGTGGTGGTGAATGCAGGTGAACGAGGTGTTGTCGAGGGTTGCGTTGGGAGTGGCGACGGGCGCCTTCGGCCTGGCCGGTGCGCTGTCGCTGCGGGCGGAGGTGGAGCCGCTGTACGCGGTGGTAAGGGGCATCATCGCCTTTGCGGCGGTGCTCTGGTTGGCACGCTTTAGCGCCGGCCTGCTCGACACGCTGGGCAGGCCCGGGGGAAGCCCGGGGCCGCCGCCGGGGGCCGGGCCGACAGAGCAAGACGAGAAGCGGCGGGGAAGCCGCAAAACAATCGGCCGCTAGCGGCCGGGTGAGGTGAACAGGTGGTGGGAGAACTACGAAGGCTATGGGAACAGTACGCGAAGGCGCAGACGCCGGAGCTGCGACGAGAGCTGATCGAATCGTATGCGCCTCTGGCGCGCTACGTGGTAGATCGCATGAACTTGAGGCCGGGCCCTTCCCTGGGCTACGAAGACCTCCTCGGGCAGGCGGTGGTGGGGCTGATCGACGCCATCGATCGGTTCGATGTGACGCGCGGAATCAAATTCGAGACCTATGCCTATCACCGGATCCGAGGGGCTGTCATGGACATGCTGCGGGAGATGGATTGGCTGCCGCGTTCCATCCGACAGCGGGAGTCGGAGCTGGCGACGGCCATCGAGGAGCTCGGTGAGCATCTGGGACGGCCGCCCAGCGATGAAGAGCTGGCGAATAAGCTGGACATCACCGTGGCGGATCTCGACCAGCTTGCCCATCAGCTCGCCATGCAGGCGGTGCAGTCGCTGGACGAAATCGTGGGATCGCGGGAATGGGATGGCGGGACCATGGCCGACCTGGTGAGCGATGTGTCGGCCCTGTCGCCGGAGGACGAGATGCAGAAGACGGCGATGCGGGAGATGATGGCGGAGGCGATCGATGAGTTGCCGGATTCGGAGCGAACCGTGATCAGCCTCTACTACCACGAAGGACTGACGCTGAAGGAGATCGGCCGCGTGCTCGGGGTGACGGAATCGAGAACCTGCCAGATTCACGGCAAGGCGATGGTGCGCCTGCGCGCGCAGATGGCAGCCCGCACGCGCATGAAGGTTGCCTCCACTCCGGTACGCAAGTCGGCGCCGCAGGGCGCGAAGAGTCCGGAGGGGAGTCATTGGGCGCCGCGGCGCTAGCCGCGTCGCTGACGGAGGGGAACCATGGGAGTCGATAACATCGGGCCGACCGAGTCGCCCCGGCGCCCGCCCGAGGAGGATCTGCGGACCCATCGCGCGGAACGAAAGGGTAGGGTGCGACCGGCCGGCGATCCGGGCGAGGACCGCTGGGTGCGCGGGGAGGCGAAGAAGGAGCCTCCCCGAGAGGAGGATGAGGAGGAGCCCCAGGCGGAGATGGACGAGGAAGCGGCCGGAGAAACCGGGGAAGCGGACCCGCAGCCGGAGGCGCGGAAGGGACGGCCGTTCGACCAGCAGGCCTAGTGTGCCGTCTCAGGAATAACTATATGGAAGCCGAGATGTAGGATGAGACGGCACGAGCCCACAGCAGGCGGGTGACAACGATTCCGCGATTGTTTCCCTGTAAGACATTCGGAAGTTATCGCGCGGACGCGGCACTAGGGCGTCAGCCGCGGTGGTCCAGGCGAGGGCCGCGTGGGGTGCAGGCCTGGTATCGGTGGCGGGCGGCG
>CAZWRO010000178.1:0-4733 GCA_964635365.1 uncultured bacterium
CAAATGAGGCGTTCCGGCTGGCCGGAGGCGGCGCGCGATTCGCGCTTGACGCGGGGTGGCCCCTCTGGTATGCTAGCGGCGAATAACAAGGGCTTCGTGCTGGTAGCGACCTTTTAAATCCAGTCCGGTGAGGCTGAAAAAGGTGAATCGCTCGACCGAAAACAAACGGCGTGCGCCTGCCCCCGACTCGGGGGGAGGCGTTGTTCATGGCCCCGCGCGGAAGAAGTCGGCCGCCCGCCCCAGCCGGGTGCTGGACAGGGACGACATCCGCCGCGCCATCACTCGCATCGCCCACGAGATCATCGAGCGCAACAAGGGCGCGGCCGACCTGGTCTTGATCGGGATTTACACGCGCGGCGTCCCCGTCGCCCACCGGCTCGGCCGCTTGATCTCGCAGATCGAGGGGCAGCCGGTTCCCGTGGGCGAGATCGATATCGCCCAGCACCGGGACGACCGGCCGCAGGACGACGCGGCCTCGCGCACTCACATCGACTTTCCCATTGCCGAGAAGACGGTCGTGCTGGTGGATGAGGTGCTCTACACCGGGCGCACCGTGCGCGCGGCGATGGACGCCCTCGTCGAGCACGGCCGACCGGCTCAGGTGCAGCTCGCCGTGCTCGTCGATCGGGGCCACCGCGAGCTGCCCATTCGCGCCGACTACGTCGGCAAGAACATCCCCACCTCCCGCCGAGAGCGCGTGACGGTCCACCTCTCCGATCTCGACGGCGAGGAGGCGGTGCTCATCGAACGCTCGTCGGGCGCGCCATCATCGGGCGGGACCTCCGGCGGCGACTCGGAGGTGTCACGCTCATGAGCGCACTGGCCGGCCGACACGTCGTCTCCATCTTCGACCTCAGCAACGAGGAGATGGACGGAATCTTCCGCCTCGCGGACAGGTTCGCGTCCTCGCTCCAGCAGGGGCCTCTGTCGCTGGTGAAGCGCCGACCCGCGCGCGGGAAGAAGTCCTCCACGGCCGACCGGGCCTCGAGTGGGCGGCTGTGCGCGAACCAGGTGCTGGCGACGGTCTTCTTCGAGCCCAGCACGCGGACGCGGCTCTCCTTCGAATCGGCCATGCACCGGCTGGGCGGCCGCGTGATATCGGTGGCCGACGCGAGCACCTCCTCCGCCGCCAAGGGCGAGCGGCTGTCCGACTCCATCCGCGTGATTGCGAGCTATGCCGACGTCATCGTGCTGCGACACCCCCACGAGGGGGCGGCCGCGCTGGCCGCGGAGTGTCTCGACGACCAGCGGCTGGCCGAGCTGGGCCGACGGGTGCCGATCATCAACGGCGGCGACGGCGCGCACGAGCATCCCACGCAGACGCTCTGCGATCTCTACACCATCAAGAAAGAGCAGGGGAAGATCGCCGGCTTGAACGTGGCGCTCTGCGGCGACCTGCGGCACGCGCGCACCGTCCACTCGCTGGCCTACGGCCTGGCCAGGTTCGGGGCGAATGTGAAGTGCATCTCCCCGCCATCGCTGCGACTGCCGCCCCACGTGAAGCGGCGGCTGGAGCGCGACTACCGATGCGTTCCCGAGGAGTACGAGTCGTTCGGCGACCTGGCGGCCCCCGACAAGGCCCATGCCGCCGGCGCCCGCGGGCGGTCGCAGCGGCGCGCGGCGAAGCGGCTGGTGGGCGACGAGCAGTTCCTCGAAGCGATGGGGCGTTTCCTCGACGCCGTCTACGTGACGCGCGTCCAGACCGAGCGGTTCGGCGACGCGGCGGAGGCAGAGGCGGTGCGCGGCTCCTATGTGATAGACCTGGACCTGCTCAGGAGGATCGGCAAGCGCACCACCATCCTGCACCCGCTGCCGCGGGTGAATGAGGTCGACTACTCGGTGGACCTGGACACCCGCGCGGCCTACTTCCGCCAGGCCTCCTACGGAGTTCCGATACGGATGGCGCTGCTCGCGCTGCTGCTGGGGAGGAAGCGCCTGCGAACGCGCAAGGGAGGCCCCGACGAAGGGCCGGCCGGGCGGAGGCCGGCCGGCGAATGGGTGAAGCGCGCGAAGTGCGCGAACGCGACCTGCATCACGAATCACGAGCCGGGCCTGAGCCCGCGGATGGAGCGCGTCGGCGATTCCGAGCTGTTGCGCTGCGCCTACTGCGATCAAGAGCAGGCCCTCGAGGCGGCGGGCGGGGAGAGCAGTTGAGCGATTTGCTGATAGAGCATGGGCGTCTCTTCGATCCGGGATCGAATCTCGACGCGGTCGGGGATCTGCTGATCCGCGAGGGCCGCATCGCGGCCGTGGGCCGGGCCGAGCGGTCCGACGCTGAGCGCCCCGGCGCCGAGCGCGTGATCGAGGCCGACGGGCTGCTGGTGGTCCCGGGTTTGATGGACATACACGTGCACCTGCGGGAGCCGGGCCAGACGCATAAGGAGACCATCGCCAGCGGCACCCGCGCGGCCGCAGTGGGCGGCTTCACCGCGGTGGCGTGCGAGCCGAACACCGACCCGCCGCGGGACACGCCGGAGCGCATCGGCGAAGTGCTGGACCTCGCGGAGCAGACCGCGGCGGTGCGCGTGCTGCCGAAGTGCGCGATCACGGTGGGCCAGCAGGGGCGCGCGCTGACCGACCTCGCAGCCCTGCGGGAGGCGGGCGCGGTAGCCGCCAGCGATGACGGGCATTCCGTCGCCGACGCGGAGGTGATGCGGGCGGCGATGGCGGCCGCGAAGCAGAGCGGCCTGCCGCTGACGCTACACGTGGACGGGCCGGAGATGGTGGAGCGGGACATCGGCCTGGCGGCGGAGGCGGAGTGGGCGGTGCACTTCTCGCACGTCAGCCTGCGCCAGGAAGTGGAGCTGATCGCGCGGGCGCGGGAGCGCGGCCTTCGGGTGAGCGGGGAGGCGACTCCGCATCATCTCGCGTTGTGTGCGGAAGAGGCGCCGGCGCACGACGCTAACTTCAAAATGAACCCGGCGCTCGCCTCGAAAGCCGACCGAGAGGCGCTGAGGAAGGCCCTGGCGGAGGGCGTGATCTCGGTGATCGCCTCCGACCACGCGCCTCATGCTCCGGAGGAAAAGGCGGTTGGTTACGAGCAGGCTCCGCCGGGCGTGGTCGGGCTGGAAACTACGGTGGGGGTGATCTGGACGCAGTTGGTCCACGTAGGATTGCTGACGTGGGAGGCGGCGGTGAGGGCGATGACGGCGGGACCGGCCGCGGCGCTGCACATGGCGGCCCCGGCCTTGCGGGAGGGAGCCCCGGGGGAGGTTACGCTGATCGACCCGGAGCACGAGTGGACGGTCGATCCGGGCCGGTTCTTCTCGCAAGGGGCGAACTGCCCCTTCGCCGGGTGGCGGCTGCGCGGCAAGGCGGTGACGACGATCGTGGGCGGGCGGCTGACGGTGTGGGAAGGAGAGATTGTTGGCCTTGGAGAGAATCGGTGATGGGCAGGTTGGGAACCTGCCCTACCATGTTGGGAGCGGCTGAGTGAAAGCGATCTTGGTGTTGGAAGACGGTACGGTGTTCGAGGGAGAAGGCATTGGCCGGGCCGGGCGGACGCTCGGCGAGGTGGTGTTCGACACGGCCATGGTCGGCTACCAGCAGGCGGTCACGGACCCGTCGTTCCGAGGGCAGATCCTCACCTTCACCTACCCTCTGATCGGCAACTACGGGACGAACCGCGAGGATCATGAGTCGCCGCCCTGCCAGGCCGCGGGCCTGGTGGTGAAAGGGATGTGCGAGGTGCCCAGCAACTTCCGCATGGAGGAATCGCTGGGGCAGTTCCTGGAGCGTAATGGAGTGGTGGGTATCGCCGGCGTGGACACGCGGGCGCTGACGCGCAAGCTGCGCACGGCGGGAGTGATGATGGGGGCGATCTCGACCGACGAGACGGCGGCGGAGGCGCGCCAGCGAATCGAGGACAGCCCAAGTTACGCGGAAGTCGATCTGGTGGACCAGGTGAGCACGCCGACGCCCTACGAGTGGTCGCCGGGCCACACGCCCGGACGCTCGCAGCCTCCGATGGACTTCGACGACAGACTGAAGGTGGTGGTGCTCGACTACGGGATTCGGGCGGCGATCCTGCGCAACCTGTACGAGGTCGGATGCCGGCCCATCGTCATGCCGTGTCGGACGACGGCGGATCAGGTGCTGGAGGAGAGGCCGGACGGGGTGGTGCTTTCGCCGGGGCCGGGCGATCCCTCGCGGTTGGGGTACGCGATGGAAACGGTGCGCGGGCTGCTGGGGAAAGTGCCGATCTTCGGAATCTGCCTGGGCAATCACATGCTTACCCACGCGCTGGGGGGCAAGACGTTCAAGCTGAAGTTCGGGCATCGGGGCGGGAACCACCCGGTGAGGGACCTGACGACCGGCAGGGTGCGGATCACCTCGCAGAACCACGGCTACGCGGCCGACCCTTCGAGCTTGGAGGGCAGCGGGGCGAAGATCGCCCAGATCAACCTCAACGACGACACGGTGGAGGGGCTGGAGCATCCGGAGCTGCGGGCCTTCTCGATTCAGTATCACGCGGAGGCGAGCCCCGGGCCGCAGGACTCAAAGGGGATCTTCAAGCAGTTCGTGGAGCGGATACGGGAGCCGGGGAGGTGGGAGGAGATCGTGCCGGATATCTATTGAAGACTCGGAGACAGCAAGCGAGATGCCAAGACGTGATGATTTGAAGAAGGTAATGGTGATAGGTTCCGGTCCGATTGTGATCGGGCAGGCGGCGGAGTTCGACTATGCGGGGACGCAGGCCTGCAAGGCGCTGCGGGAGGAGAAGATCGAGATCG
>CAZWRO010000179.1:0-4665 GCA_964635365.1 uncultured bacterium
CGTCAAGCCGATCTCCGCGCTCAGCCTATGTGCGGGGCAGCTCAAGTTCTTCGGCGATGAGCTCACCGTACGATGTCACTACCATAGCCGTGATCGGCCCCAGGAGTTCTGCCGATGGCAAGTTGCCGTCTATGGACGAGACGGGCAGTATCTCGGCCAGGGAGCTGGTGAGGAAGGCTTCGTCGGCGGTGTAGAGTTCGGTGAGGGGGAGGTCGCGTTCGGCGCAGGGGAGGCTCTGCTTCTGGGCGATTTCCAGCACGGTGGCGCGGGTGATGCCGGGGAGGAAGCCGCGGGTGAGGGGAGGGGTGACGAGGGCGCCGTCGATGACGGCGAAGAGGTTGCGCATGGCGCCTTCCACGACGCATCCATCGGGATCCACCAGAATCGCTTCCTGCGCGCCTTTCTGCGCGGCCGCGCGCTGGGCGAGGAGCTTGTCGAGGTAGTTGAGGGACTTGACTCGACGAAGGGCGGTGGTTGCGACTTGCACGGCGGGGACGGAGACGGCCAGGCAGCCGTGCTGGTAGCGCTCGCGCGGCGGGAGCACAAGCGGCCGGACGAGGACCACGAGGGTGGGGGAGTCGCCGTCGATTCCAGGGGTGACGGTGAGGCGGACGGAGGCGTCCGCCAGACTGCCGGCGGCGAGCGCTTCTTCAACTGCTTTGGTGATGTCGTCGCGCGGGGGAGGGGTGAGGTCGAGTTCCTGTGCGCCGGCGAAGAGGCGGTCGAGGTGGTGGGAGAGACGGAAGACTCGGCCGCGGTAGGCGCGCATGGTCTCGAAGAGGCCCTCTCCGTAGAGGAAGCCGCGGTCGAGGGGGGAGATGGCGGCTTGCTCGGGCGGGAGCAGGGCGCCGTTGACCCAGGCTATTCCGGCCATTTCACTTCCTCCGTTCCGGCTTCGGCCGCGAGGCCGCGGGCGAGGGCGCGGGCCTTGTCTATGGTTTCCTGGTACTCGTCTTGTGGGTCGGAGTCGGCGACGATGGCGCCGCCGACCTGGAAGTAGGCGTGGCCGTCCTTTATCACGAGGGTGCGGATGACGATGTTGACGTCCATGTCGCCGGAGAAGCAGAGGTAGCCGATGGCGCCGGTGTAGACGCCGCGGCGGGTGGGCTCCAGCTCCTCGATGATCTCCATGGAGCGGACTTTGGGGGCGCCGGTGATGGAGCCGCCGGGGAAGGAGACGCGGAGGCAGTCGAGCGCGGTGTTGCCGGGGTGGAGGCGGCCGCGGACGGTGGAGACGAGATGGTGGACGGTGGCGTAGCTCTCCAGCGCGAAGAGCTCGGGCACGTGGACGGAGCCGTAATCGCATACGCGGCCGAGGTCGTTGCGTTCGAGGTCTACGATCATCACGTTTTCGGCGCGGTCCTTGAGGCTGGCCTTCAACTCCTCGGCGAGGGCGGCATCCTCTTCGGGGGTGGCTCCGCGAGGCCGGGTGCCTTTGATGGGTCTGGTCTCGACTTCGCGGCCGTGGACTTGCAGGAAGCGCTCCGGCGAGCAGCTTACGACGGTCGCGTCGGGGGTGTCGAAGTAGGCGGCGAAGGGCGCGGGGTTATCGTGGGTGAGGCGGCGGTAGAGGTCGAACGGGGTGGTGGCGAGGGGGGCGGAGAGCCGCTGGGAGAGGTTGACTTCGTAGATATCGCCGGCGGCGATGTAGTCCTTCGCGCGGCGGATGGCGGCGAGGTAGTCGTCGCGGGTGAAGGTGGAGACGACGGGGAGTGCGTCGAGCGGGGCGGCCGCGCGGACTTGGGGCTCCGGGGGAGTGGGGGAGGAGAGCAAGTCCGACAGCTCGGTGGCGCGCTGCTCGGCCAGGCGTCGGGCGGCGCGGGGGTCGGTTTCGGGCGCGCCGATAGCGGAGACCCAGGTGCGGCCTTCGATGTGGTCGATGGCGATGACAGCGCCGTAGAAGCTAAGGTGGCAGTCGGCGACGGGGACGTCGTCGCGGGTTTCTTCCGGGATTCGCTCGACGAAGCGGCCGAGGTCGTAGGAGAAGTAGCCGATGGCCCCGGCGAGGAGGGGCGGCGCGCCCTGGGGCCGTTCCACGCGGAACGAACGGGTTACCCTGACGCACCACGACACCATCCCTGGTGGTGATTTCTACCCGCGGTCCTTTGCTGCGAAGGGTCAGGAAAGGGTCGCAGGCGATGAATGACCAACGGCCCTGCTTTGGCTCGCGGGTGCCGCTTTCGAGGAGCACGCGGCCGGGCCGACCGCGCACGGCGGCGAAGGCGGCCAGCGCGGAGGCGGGGTGCGGAATCTCGCGGATTACAGGGACGTGGTCAGCCACTCAGGAAGCTCCCGGATGGGCCGCGATTCCACGCGTGGGGGTGCGGGTCCTGCTTGGCGGCCGCCCGGCAGGGGGAGGAGGCGCCGCGTGGAGTCGACACGGAGGGATCTATTCCGAGGCGTCGGCGGGGCCCGGCAGGGGGAACTCCATACCGTCGCGCGCGGCGATTACTTCGACGCCGGTCTGCTGGGCGAGCTCTTCGGCGACGGTGGAGGGATTGGCGCGCCAGATGGTCATGCCGAAGTGGGTCAGGATGGCGGTCTTGGGCTGGATGTCCTCGATCAGGCGCCTGGCGTCGGGTATGGAGAGGTGGTAGATGTCGCTCTCTTTGAGGCGGACGGTGTGGAGCACGATGACATCGGCGCGGTAGTGGTCGGCCAGCTCGGGGAAGTAGCGGGTGTCGGCGACGTAGGACCAGCGGCAGCCGGGTGATTCGAAGACGTAGCCGTAGACTTCGCCGGCGTGGTCGTGGGCGACGGGGGCGTGGACGGTGACGTTCCCGACCTGGTACTTGCCGCCCTCCTCGACGACGAGCGTTTCCCGAACGTAGCTTCGCAGGTAGCGGAGGATGACGGGGTCGTCGTCGTAAGCTTCTTTGGGGGCGAGCACGAGGCCGCGCCGATTGAAGCCGCCGGTGGTCATGGCTTCGATCATGACGTTGACGTCGGCGGAGTGGTCGAGGTGGCGGTGGGAAAGAAGGATGGCGTCGAGCTTGGTGGGGTCGAGGTCTCGCTTGGTGGCCTGGACGAGCGCGCCGGGTCCGGGGTCGAGATGGAGGCGGGTGCCGGCCTGCTCGATCCATAGTCCGCCGGAGGCGAGGAGCTGCTTAGAGACGAGCACGCGGGCTCCGCCGGTGCCGAGAAAGATGATTCGATTCATAACTTGCTCACCTTGACACTCGTAAACGGCCCCTACTATACTCGCCGGGACGACCATGCTCAAGATCAGACAGCCGAGGAATGCATACGATCTGCTGGGACTGCCGCGGGGAGCCACGGGAGTGCAGATCCGCGCGCGCTACCGACAGCTCATCCGAAGGCACCGGAAAGAGCTTTCGACGAGCGATTTGATGCAGAACGACCGGTTCCGCCAGTGGACCAACGCCTACCTTCTGCTGATGAGCCCGGACCGGATAGAGTACACGCGTCGGCTGCGGGAAAGCCGGGGCCGAGAGCAGCCGGACGACCGGCTCGGGAAGCTTCCGAAGGCGCAGGCGATGCTGATCCAGGCGGAGGCGGCTTACGTTCGGCGGAAGCTGAACGAGGCGGCCGAGATTGCGAGGGAGGCGCTGAAGCATGATAAGCGGAGCGCGGCGGGGTGCGCGCTGCTGGGGGATATCTTGTCGGATCAGGGCAAGTACAGTAACGCGCTGACGATGTACAACTACGCGATTCAGTTCGATCCGAACAATCGGCGCTACTGGCAGTTGCTCCAGGAGGTCACGGCGCTGCGGGATGGGAAGGCCTCGCCGCGGCGGTATCGGTCGGAGATTGCGACTCCGCTGAATCGGCCGGCTTCGGCCTGGGTGGGGATAGGGCTGGCGGTGGTGTTCGTGGAGCTGAGCATGTTCTACATGCAGGCGCGGTGGGGGAGTCCGGGGCCGTTCGGCATTCCCATGAACCTGCTCTACTGGGCGGTTGTGGACGGGCTGCTGATGGGGCTGGTGCTGGCGGCGACGGGGGTGTTGGGGAAGTTCGAGGACGAGCTGCTGTGGTATCAGGTCTCGGGGATCGGGGCGGAGATGGTGCCGGTGGGGGTGTTCGTGGCGCTGCCCGGCGTGGTGTTCTTCTGGGCCGCGCCCGCGTTCTACCTATTCGTCTCATATCTGGACGAGAACATCTCGCTGTCCATCACCATCGCGCTGGTGCTTTGCTCGGCGATGACGGTGGCCTTCGGGCAGGTGGCGCCGGAGGCTTCGGGCAAGGCGGTTTACTGGCTGGGCGGGAACTTCGTGTTCTTGGGGTTTCTGTGTGGGTGGATGCTCGGCAGCATCCGAATGCGGCGGTTCGAGCGCTAGCGCTCGCCGAGCAGCGCGCCGGGGTCGGCGCGAAGGAGAATCTCACCTTCGGCTCCGGCTGCGGTGGTGCTGAAGGCCAGATGCACCTCTTCGAAGCGCGCCAGCGCCGGCGCCATTTCCGACGGCCGCGCCCAGAACTCGCATTGGAGGTCGGGTCCGGAGGAAGTGGACAGCCGGCGGGATTTGTCTTGCGCGGCGCGGCGGCACTGGAGGAGGGCTTCCGCGTCGCCGGCCACCACTGCGAACTCCCCTATGGTGCCGTAGGTCGGGTTGGGGAAGAGGGCGGGGGGAAGCCAGGAGGGTGTCGCCGGGAGCTCCTCTCGGGGGGCGGCGATGACGGCGGCGGGGGCGGCGCGGCCCTCCTCCC
>CAZWRO010000180.1:0-4660 GCA_964635365.1 uncultured bacterium
CCGATTCGGCCGCCGTTGACAACCCCCCTCTGCTTCGGGCATAATGACATTCCGTCGCCGTTCAGGGATATTCTTGCGGGAGGTATCTACCCTTGGAAGAGAAGCAACTGCTGATGATTCCCGGCCCCACCGCCGTCCCACCGTCGGTGCTGCTCTCCGGCGCCAGGCCGATGATTAACCATCGCGGCCCCGAATTCGCGGCCGTGCTGGCGGAGGCCACCGAGGGCGTCAGGAAGGTGTTCAAGACCGAACACGACGTCTTCATCCTTACGGGCTCGGGTACCGGCGGGCTGGAAGCAGCCATCGTCAACACTCTATCGCCCGGAGACCTCGTGCTGTCGGTAAGCATCGGTGTCTTCGGAGACCGTTTCGCCAAGATCGCAGAGACGTTTGGGGTTAATGTCGAAAGCCTGAACTTCGAGTGGGGCGCCGCCGCCGATCCCGAGAAGATTCGCGCCCGCCTTCAGGCCGACAAAGACAAGGCGATCAAGGCCGTTCTCGTCACCCATAACGAAACCTCGACCGGCGTCACCAACGACATGGCGAAGATCGGCCCCGTCGTGCGAGAGCACGGCGCGCTCTTGCTCGTAGACGCCATTAGCTCCCTCGTCGCCATGGACTGCCAGATGGACGCCTGGGGCCTGGATTTGGTGATCGCCGGCTCTCAGAAAGCCTTCATGATACCTCCCGGCCTCGCTTTCGCAGCCGTCAACGATCGGGCCTGGGCCGCCATGGAGCAAGCAAAAATCCCGCGCTTCTACTGGGATCTCAAGAAGGCCAGAGACTACCTCACACGCGGACAGACACCGTGGACGCCGGCCGTCCCCCAATGCTTCCAGCTTCGTGACGCCCTGCGCATTCTGGCGAGAGAAACCCTTGAAGGATGCTTCGCCCGACATGCGGCCATGGGAGCGGCCGTCAGAGACGGCGTGCAGGCACTCGGCCTCAAGCTCTTCGCTGACCCCGCCCACGCCAGCAACGCTGTGACCGCCGTCCGCAAACCCGAAGGCATTGAGGTCGGCGCCCTGCGCAAGCTCATGCTCGACAAATACGGAGTCGTGCTCGCCGGCGGGCAGCAAAGCCTCAAGGAGGAGATCTTCCGCATCGGCCACCTCGGCTACGTCTCCCCGTCTGATATCGTGGCCACGCTGGGGGCTCTCGGGCTCGCGCTCAAGGAGCTCGGAGTGTCCGTGGATCCCTCCGCCGGGACGGCCGCGGCCTTAAAAGCGCTGGGAGGCTGATCGGTGACAACGCAGCAAGCCAAGTGGCGCGTGTTAGTCAGCGACAAGCTGGCGGAGGAAGGCCTGGCGCCTCTTCGCGAAAGTTCGCAGATAGAGGTCGTCTTCAAGACGGGCCTCACCCCCGATGAGCTGAAGCAAGAGATCAAGACGGCGGACGCCCTGCTGGTGCGCAGCCAGACCAAGGTAACCGCCGACGTGATCGACGCCGCAGAGAAGCTCGTGGTCATCGGTCGCGCCGGCGTAGGTGTCGACAACATCGACGTGGAGGCGGCCACCCGCCGGGGCATACTCGTCTGTAATTCGCCCGAGGGCAACACCGCCGCGGCCGCCGAGCACACCTGGGCGCTCATGCTGGCCGTCGCGCGCAACGTGCCCGCCGCCAACGTCTCCCTCGCCGCCGGTGAATGGAAGAGAAGCCAGTTCCTCGGGGTCGAGCTTCTCAACAAGACTCTCGGCGTGATAGGTCTCGGCAAGATCGGCAGCGAGGTCGCCACCCGCGCCAACAGCTTTGGCATGAAGATCATTGGCTACGACCCATTCGTGGCCGCCGACCGGGCCGCGCGCATCGGCGTCGAGGTCGTGGAGCTCGACGACCTCCTGGCTCGCTCCGACTTCATCACCGTTCACGTTCCTCTCACCAAAGACACCCGACACTTGATCGATGCCGACCGGCTCGCCAAGATGAAGCCCGGCGTTCGCATCATCAACTGCTCCCGCGGCGGTGTCGTCGACGAGGCCGCTCTGGCGGAGGCCATCCGGCAAGGCGCCGTCGCCGGCGCCGGCCTCGACGTCTTCGAGAAGGAACCTCCCACTGACAGCCCGCTGCTGGGACTCGACGGCGTCGTCCTCACTCCCCATCTCGGCGCCTCCACCGCCGAAGCGCAGTTGAAGGTTGCCGTCGATGTCGCCCAGCAGGTCTTGGAGGTACTCTCCGGCAAGCCCGCGCGCAGCGCCGTCAACGTGATGCCGATCACGGCCGAGTCGCTGCGCACCCTCGAACCCTATCTCCCGCTGGCCGAGAAGCTGGGTCGCCTCCAGAGCCAGCTCGCCGAGAAGCCCATCACCTCGGTAGAGCTCATCTTCGCCGGTCAGCTCGCCGAAGAGGACTGCCGCATGCTCACCCCGGCCTTCCTCAAGGGCCTCCTCCAGCCCATCCTGGACGAGCCGGTCAACCTCGTGAACGCCGCACTCATCGCCGAGGCCCGCGGCCTGCGCGTGCTCGAATCCCGGAGCCGCGAGTCGGAAGACTACGTCAGCCTCATCACCTCCCGCGTCTCCAACGAAGACGGCGAGCGACTGATAGCCGGCACTCTCTTCGGCCGCACCGAAGCGCGGGTTGTCCGCATGGACAAATATCGCGTCGACTTCGTGCCCTCCGGCTTTATGCTCGTCTCCATGCACACCGACCAGCCCGGCATGATCGGCCGGGTCGGCAGCGTTCTGGGCGCACACAACATCAACATTGCCGGCATGCACGTCGGGCGAGCCGGGCCCGGACCCGGCGGCCCGTCGGTCATGGTGCTGGCCCTGGACAGCTCGGTACCGGAGGATATCCTCGACCAGCTGCTCCAGGTCAAGGGCATCACGACGGCGACGCTCGTCGAGCTCTAGCCGTTTCCCGCTCTGCTCGGAGCGAGCTGTCCCTGGCGAGGCCACCGCGGCGGTGGGCGTCGCCTGCCGGCGCATGTGGGCGTGAATGAAGATCCTCGTCACCAACGATGACGGAATCGAAGCCGCCGGGCTCGCCGCGCTCACAGAAGCCCTGAGCGGCCTCGGCGACCTGCTGGTGATTGCGCCCGACCGCCCCCGCAGCGCCTCCAGCCATGCCATCAGCCTCCGGGAACCACTCTCCCTCGAACGCGTCACCTTGCTCGGCGACGTCGAAGCCTACGCCAGTAACGGAACCCCTCCCGATTGCGTCGCCCTCGGGCTGAGCAGGATAGGGGAGGAGCGCCTCGACCTTGTGGTGTCCGGCATCAACCGAGGCGCCAACCTCGGCGAGGACCTGGCCTACTCGGCCACCGTCGCCGCCGCCGCCGAAGCCGCCATCTGCGGGATCGCCAGCTTCGCCGTGAGCGTAGCCGCTTGGGACGAGCCCGACTTCCGGCCGGCCGCCGACTTCGCTCGCTACCTCAGCCGGATCGTTCTGGAACGCGGTCTGCCCGCCGAGAGCTTCCTCAACGTCAACCTCCCCAACCTTTCGGCCTCTCAGATCACCGGGGTCGCCCTCACCCGACAGGGCCGCTTCGGCGACACCAATCGCCTCGAACGCCGCCAGCACGGAGGCCGCGAGACCTACCATTGGGTGCTCAAATCGAACCTCAACCACCGCGGCCAGCCAGAGACCGACATCGAGGCCATCGCGGAGAGCAAGATTTCCGTCACTCCCATCAGGCTCGACCGCACCGATACGAATCTGCTCGGAAAGCTTCCCGACTGGAACCTCCGATGGCCGGCCTAGCTCGCCGCGCCCCCCGCCAACCATGAGCCAATCCCGATCCAAACCAGCTTACCTGCTCATGGGACCCGACGAGCTGGCCGCGCGCGCAGCCGCGCTGCGCCAAGTCATGCGCGACTGCCGACTCTGCCCCAGGGAATGTCGCGTCGATCGCCTGGCCGGAGAGGCCGGCGTCTGCGCCGTCGGCGCCGAGCCAATGGTCTCCAGTTACGGCCCACACTTCGGCGAAGAAGCCCCCCTCGTCGCAGGCCACGGCTCCGGCGCCATCTTCCTCACCCACTGCAACCTCAAGTGTCTCTTCTGCCAGAACTACGACATCTCGCACCTCGGCCACGGCACCACGTTGACGGTCGAGGACCTTGCCGACACGATGCTCGACCTCCAGCGGCGCGGCTGCCACAACATCAACTGGGTCACCCCGACCCATCAAGTGCCGATGCTCGTGGAGGCCGCGCGCCTCGCCGCGGAAAAGGGCCTTCACCTCCCCATCGTATACAACTGCGGCGGCTACGAATCTCTGGAAGTCCTCCGGCTGCTGGACGGCATCGTCGACATCTACATGCCCGACGCCAAGTATGGCGACAACGAGACCGGACTCAAGCTTTCGAGCGTGCCGGACTACTGGGATCGCAACCGCGAAGCCCTGACCGAAATGCACCGACAGGTCGGCGACCTCGCCCTCGATGACGACGGGGTGGCTACCCGCGGCCTGCTCGTCCGTCACTTGGTCCTACCGAACGACCTCGCGCGAACAAAACCGGTAACGAAGTTCATCGCCTCCCTCAGCCGCGACACCTATATCAACGTAATGGCCCAGTATCGTCCGGCCTACCGCGCCCGCGAGGTGCCCGAACTGGCGCGACCCATCACCACCGCCGAGTTCCGCCAGGCCGTCCACACGGCCCTCGACGCCGGCCTCCGCCGGTTCGACCAGAGGTGGGCCTTCCTGTGACCTCCGCGC
>CAZWRO010000181.1:0-2931 GCA_964635365.1 uncultured bacterium
GGTTCGGAGGAGAAGGTGCGGGTGCGGTTCCGGGGCCGGGGCGGCCGCCTGCGGGTGTACGACACGCGCTTCCGCGGCATCATGCACTACCTGCAGCGGGAGTACGAGGAGGCCGAATCGCCGACGACACGCGCCTACTTGGATGCCTTCACCGCCATCAAGCCCTGCCCGAGCTGCAAGGGCGCGCGGCTGAAGCCGGAGAGCCTGGCGGTGACGGTGGGCGACAGGAACATCGCGGAGACGAGCGCGCTGTCCATACGGCAGGCGATGGAGTTCTTCGAGACTCTCTCGCTGAGTCCGAAGCATCAGCAGATCGCGCGGCAGGTGCTGAAGGAGATCAAGACGCGGCTGGGATTCCTGCTAAACGTGGGCCTGGACTACCTCACGCTCGACCGCGCGGCGGCGACACTGGCCGGTGGAGAGGCGCAGCGGATCCGGCTGGCGACGCAGATCGGCTCGGGACTGATGGGCGTGCTCTACATTCTGGACGAGCCCAGCGTCGGACTCCACCAGCGAGACAACCGGCGGCTGCTCGACACGCTGCTGAATCTGCGGGATCTCGGAAACACCGTGATTATCGTGGAGCACGATGAGGCGACGATACGGGCCGCCGACCACGTGATCGACATCGGCCCGGGCGCGGGCGAGCACGGCGGCGAGATCGTCGTGGCGGGGACGCCGGGTCAGATCTGCCGCTGCCCTCGGTCGATTACGGGCGACTACCTGTCCGGGCGTCGCTTGATACCGGTTCCGGCCCGCCGCCAGAACAATGGCCACTTCCTGGTGGTCAAGGGCGCGCGGCAGCACAACCTGAAGAACATCGACGTCCACATTCCGCTCGGGGTGTTCACCTGTTTGACCGGCGTCTCGGGGTCGGGCAAGTCCACGCTGATGGAGGAGATACTCTACCGCCGCATCGCCCAGAAGCTCCACGGCGCGCGCACGGTGTGGGGGGAGCACGACGACATCCAGGGCGTCGAGCACATCGATAAGGTGATCGAGATCGACCAGTCGCCGATCGGCCGCACTCCCCGCTCGAACCCCGCCACTTACACGGGCGTGTTCGACAGGATCAGGCAGCTCTTCGCGCAGACCCCCGAGTCCCGCATGCGCGGCTATATGCCGGGTCGCTTCTCGTTCAATGTTCGCGGGGGTCGCTGCGAGGCCTGTCGGGGTGACGGCATCATCAAGATCGAAATGCACTTCCTGCCGGATGTCTACGTTCCGTGCGAGGTCTGCCGCGGGGCACGCTACAACCGGGAGACGCTGGAGGTCAGCTACAAGGGGCGCTCCATCGCCGACGTGCTGAACATGACCGTGGAGGAGGCGCTGGAGTTCTTCCGCAACATCCCCTTCATCGCCGCCAAGTTCCAGACCATACACGATGTGGGCCTCGACTACATCAAGCTCGGCCAACCGGCCACCACTCTCTCCGGCGGAGAGGCGCAGCGCGTGAAGCTCGCCACGGAGCTGTCTCGACGCGGCACCGGGCGCACGCTCTATCTGCTGGACGAGCCGACTACCGGGCTGCATTTCGCGGACATACAGAAGCTGCTCGACGTGCTGCGGCGCCTGACGGAGGCCGGCAATTCGGTGTTGGTGATAGAGCACAACCCGGACGTCATCAAGTGTGCCGACCACATCATCGATCTCGGGCCGGAAGGCGGCGATGAGGGGGGCTATGTGGTGGCCGAGGGCACGCCGGAAGCGGTGGCGCGGAAGCGGAACTCGTACACGGGACAGGTGTTGCGGAAGGCTTTGAAGGCGAAGCCCGCGGGGTCTCGTCGCCCCCGGCGGAAGAAGAAATCGAAGCGTGCCTCGTGAGCGCGGCGCGGTGAAGGCCGACCTGCTGCTGGTGAACGGCCGTATTCTCACCATGGCCGGCCGAGACGCACAGGCCCTGGCGGCGGCCGACGGCAAGGTTATCGCGGTGGGGGAGGAGGCGGAGGTCGGCGAGCTGCGGGGGCCGCGCACGCGGGTGGTCGATCTGAAGGGCCGGCTGGCGCTGCCGGGATTTACCGACAGCCATGTCCACCTGGGCTCGCTCGGGCTGCGTCTTTCACGCGTCGATCTCACCTCGGCGCGCACTCTTCCGCAGGCCTTGCGGCGAATCGCCGCCCGCGTAAGCCGCACCCCGGTGGGCGGCTGGATAACGGGAGGCGGGTTCGACAAGAATCACTGGGGCGACGCCTTTCCGTCTCGCCTCGATCTGGACGCCGTCGCCCCGCGGCACCCGGTAGCCGTCAACTCCAGAGACGGTCATTCGTTGTGGGTCAATTCCCTGGCCCTCAAGCGGTGCGGCCTGACGCGCAGCACGCCGACGCCGCCCGGAGGGGTGATCCTCCGCGATGCGCGCGGGCGGCCCACGGGAATCTTGCAGGAGAAGGCGCTCGCCCTCGTCTATCAATGCGAGGCCTTCCAGGAGCGGCGAGCCGGCCGAGAGGAACTGCTGGTCGCACTCCGCCACCTGCTGCGGCAGGGCGTGACGTCTGCGCACGCGATGGAGGAGATCGATCTCTTCGGTCTGCTCCAGGAAGGCAGAGACCGGGGAGAGCTGGGCCCTCGCATCACGATCTATCGCCACGTTTCGGTGCTCGAAGAGATGGCCCGCGCGGGGGTGCGGAGCGGATTCGGCGATGAGTGGCTTCGGATAGGCGGGATCAAGCTGCTGGTCGACGGCGCGCTCGGAAGTCAGACGGCGTGGCTCTTCCGCCCCTACGAAAACGCGAGTGCGGCCGGCTGCGGCGTTGCCGTTCTGTCGGGAGCGGAACTGCGCGCGGTTATCGCCCGCGCCGCGGGCGCGGGGCTCGCCTGCGCCGTCCACGCGATTGGGGACCGCGCCAACGCCGAGGTGCTGGAGGCGCTGGCCGCGCCTGAGGTTCGCCGCGCCTCTTCCCGCGGCCGCCCGGCGCTTCCCCATCGGATCGAGCA
>CAZWRO010000181.1:3031-4654 GCA_964635365.1 uncultured bacterium
CCCGCCACGGCCGGCGTCTACCTGATGAAGGACGTCGCCGATGACGTGCTGTACGTTGGCAAGGCCTCCTCTCTTCGCAGCCGGGTGCGCTCCTACTTCCGGCCCGGAGCCAACCTTACTCCCCGCCTCAAGCTGCTGGTCGCGAGCGTCAGAGACCTTGACTTCGTGGTGGCCGACTCGGAGGGGGAGGCCCTGGTCCTCGAGTTCAGCCTCATCCAGAAGCATCGCCCGCGCTTCAACGTCCGCTACCGCGACGACAAGAGCTATCCTTACATCAGGATCGATCTCAAGGAAGAGTTTCCCGCGCTGTGCGTGGTTCGCCAGCACGCGGTGGCGAAGGACGGCGCGCGCTACTTCGGCCCCTATCCGTCGGCGAGAGACATGTGGGAGACCATCCGCCTGCTGCGGCGGACCTTCAAGGTCCGGCAGTCACTGGTGGCCTCGGCGAAGAGGCGCGGCGGGTGTCCGTGGAAGCCGGAGAGGGGGAATCGGAAGCGGCCTTGCCTGGAGTATCACATCGAGCGATGCCTGGGCCCGTGTGTCGAGGGGCTGACGACCGAGGAGGATTATCGGGCCGCGGTTCGCCAGGTGTGCGCTTTGCTGGAGGGCAAGTGGGACCGCGTGCTGGAGCAGCTCCGCGCGGAGATGGAACAGGCGGCGGAGTCTCTCAAGTACGAAGTGGCGGCGCGGGTGCGGGACCAGATCGAGGCCATCGAAACGACTGTGGGCGGGCAGCGGGTGGTCTCGACGAAGGGGGAGGAGGCGGACGTTCTGGGCCACGCGCTGCGGGAGGATACCGGCTGCGTGGCCGTGCTGCAGATCCGCGATGGTAGGGTGGTGGGTCAAGATCACTACTTGCTGGACGGCGTTTCGGGGGTGCCGGAGGCGGAGGTGCTGAACGAGTTCGCCAAGCACCACTATCAGAAGGTGGCCCTGCCTCCCCGGAAGGTGTTGCTGCCGGTGGCGATCGAGGACGCCACCGCGATAGCCGAGCTGTTGACCGGCGCGGCCGCCGGGGGTAGCGCGAAACTGCGGGTGCCGAAGCGAGGCAAACAGAGAAAGCTTGTCGAAATGGCCTTGGAGAACGCGGCGCATCATCTGCGCGCGGTGCTGGAACGCGAGAGCGCCGAGCGGCGGCGGGGCGAGGAGGCCGTCGACGACCTCCAGAAGGCGCTGAAGCTGCCGCTCCCGCCGCGGCGGATAGAGGCCTTTGACATCTCGAACATTCACGGGAAGGCGGCCGTCGGGTCGATGATCGTGTTCCAAGCGGGTAACCCCAAGCGGAGCGAGTATCGGCGCTTTCGGATCAAGCTGCGCGAGGAAGGGCCGAACGACTACGCGATGATGCACGAGGTGCTGTCGCGACGTCTGAAGGCGGCGGTTTCCGGCAATGTGAAGTTCATGCATCTGCCGGACCTAATGCTGGTGGACGGCGGGCCGGGGCAGCTGAGCGTCGCCCTTAGGGTGATGGAATCGCTCGGGATGAAGGGCCCCGTCGCGGGTCTGGCAAAAGAGCACGAGATGATCTATCGGCCCGGGAAGAAAGACCCAATGTCGCTTCCCTCTCACTCGCGGGCCCTGCATTTGCTGCAACGGGTGCGCGACGAGGCGCACCGCTTCGCG
>CAZWRO010000182.1:0-4620 GCA_964635365.1 uncultured bacterium
CGGATGCTCCTGGTGGCTGAGAAGGAGCGCGAGGAGGAGGTGCTGGGGATCTTCCGCAAGTGGGGGCTGAACGCGGTGGTGATCGGGCGGGTGACGGGGGACGGAGTGCTGCGGGTGCGGGACAATGGTGAGGTGGTGGCGGAGGTGGAGGCGAAGACGTTGGCGACGCCACCGGTCTATAACTTGCCCTCGGAGGAGCCGGAGTATTACCGAGAGGCGCAGTCGGCGGACCTGTCGGGACTGCCGCAGCCGGAGGACATGGGCGAGGTGCTGCGGGAGTTGCTGAGCAGCCCCAATATCGCCAGTGCGGAATGGGTGTATCAGCAGTACGACCATATGGTGCAGACGAACACCGTGGTGGCCCCCGGTGCGGACGCGGCGGTGCTGCAGTTGAAGGGTTATCGGCAGGGGATCGCGGTCACCACGGACGGCAACGGGCGGTACTGCTATCTCGACCCGTACGTGGGGGCGCAGTTGGTGGTGGCGGAGGCGGCGCGGAATCTGGTGTGCGTGGGGGCGGAGCCGGCGGGAGTAACGGACTGCCTGAACTTCGGGAATCCGGAGAAGCCGGATAGGTTCTGGCAGTTCCGCCGATGCGTCGAAGGATTGGCCGAGGCCTGTCGGGAGTTCGGCCTGCCGGTGGTGAGCGGGAATGTGAGCTTCTACAATGAGACGCCGGATACGGCGGTGTATCCGACGCCGGTGCTCGGGGTGGTGGGGGTGCTGGAGGACGTGCGGCGCCACTGCACGGCCGGGTTCAAGCAGGAAGGTGACGTGATCGTGCTGCTGGGCGAGACGGGGGACGACCTGGGAGGCACGGAGTACCTGAAGCGCATTCACGGGAAGGTTACCGGCAAGCCGCCGGCGCTCGACCTGGAGCGGGAGAAAAAGGTGCAGGCGGTCTGCCTGGCGGCGGTGAGAGAAGGCCTGGCGGCATCGGCGCACGACTGCTCGGACGGGGGGCTGGCGGTGGCTCTGGCGGAGTGCTGCATCTGGGGCAAGATGGGAGCGAAGGTGACTCTGCCGGGCGAAGAGGATGGTCTGCGGCTGGAGGCGCGTTTGTTCGGCGAGTCGGCCTCCCGCATTGTGCTGTCGGCGAGGCCGGAGGAGGCGGAGCGCATCCGAAGCCTGGCCTCGCAGGAGGGCGTACCGGCCTTCGTGCTCGGGGAAGTGGGAGGCGCGGGGCTGACGATCGCGGCCGCTGGCGAAGAGGCGGTGTCGCTGCCGGTTTCTGAGATGGAGGGGATCTGGCGGGGCGCCATCCGAGCCTTGATGGAGCAGTAGCGGCCGGGAGACACGCGGACCGGCCCGGGGGCTGAATCCGACACAAGGGGACGGCGGCCGGTGGACGAAGGATGGAATTGCAGGCGCGGATTCGAGGAGGGGAGGGGCGTGGGTTTGGGATCGGGGAGGTAACCCTTTCGTCGTGTTGCTGTGGTGTCGGGGGCCGTATCATTCAAGACACAATCAGGGGCAACAAGGTCTTATGGAAGTGATAGAGTCGGTGACGGTGTGCCCGGAGGCGCGGGAAGCGTGTGGCGTTTTCGGCATCTTTGGGCCCGGCGAGGATGTGGCCAGGCTCACTTATTTTGCTCTTTTCGCTCTCCAGCATAGGGGACAGGAGAGCGCGGGAATCGCGGTATCCGACGGTCGCGAGATCGCCCTTCACTGCGACATGGGCTTAGTGTCGCAGGTGTTTGATGAGGAGACCCTGAGCGGTCTGAAGGGTGACTTGGCGATTGGTCACACCCGGTACTCCACGACGGGTTCGAGCTCTCTGGTCAACGCGCAACCCATGGCGACGGAGTGGCGCGGCGGGAGGATTGCGCTGGCGCACAACGGTAACCTGGTGAATACTTTGACGCTTCGGCGGCAGATGGAGGCGGAGGGGGAAGTTTTCGAGGCGACGAGCGACAGCGAAGTGATGCTGCGCATGGTGGCTCGGGAGGCGAATCGAGCGGGGAGCGTGGAGGAGGCGGTGGCGCGCTGCATGCCCCAATGGCAGGGCGCCTATTCGGTGACGATCCTGACGGAGCAAGCGGTCATGGCGGCGCGCGATCCGTGGGGCGTACGGCCGTTGTGCATTGGACGTTTAAACGGCGACGAGACGGTTTTCGCCTCGGAGAGCTGCGCCCTGCCGGTGATCGGGGCGACGCTGCTGAGAGAGGTCGCGCCGGGCGAGCTGGCGATTGGTGACAAGGATGGATTGCGGGCCCGCGCGGTGCTGTCGGTTCCTCGGCAGGCACTGTGCGTGTTCGAATATATCTACCTGGCGCGGCCGGACAGCAACATCGGCGGGCACCTGGTGCACGAAGCGAGACGAAGGCTGGGGCGACAACTGGCGGAGGACCATCCGGCGGAGGCGGATATGGTGATGCCGGTTCCGGATACGGGATGGCCGGCGGCGATAGGGTACGCGGAGCGCTCGGGGCTGCCCTTCGGCGAGGGGCTGATCAAGAACCGCTATATCGCTCGCACCTTTATCCAGCCGGACCAGCGGCTGCGGGATCTGGGAGTGAAGATCAAGCTCAATCCGCTGCCCGAAGCGCTGCAAGGCAAGCGGGTGGTGGTGGTGGATGACAGCATCGTGCGCGGCACGACGAAGCGAGGGATCGTGGGGATGTTGCGGGCGGCTGGCGCGAAAGAGGTGCATGTCAGGATAAGCGCGCCGCCGTACCGGTGGCCCTGCTACTACGGCATCGATACGAGTAACCGGTCGGATTTGATTGCGGCTCGGGCCGAGTCGGTGGAAGAGATTCGGAAGAGCATCGGCGCCGACAGCTTGGGTTATCAGTCGACCGAGGGTTTGCTGAAAGGGCTGGGAGTTCCCCGCAAGAAGCTGTGTCTGGCCTGCTTCACGGGAAGGTATCCGATTCCGATTCCGAAGGATGTGAAGCTGAGCAAGCTCGATCTGGAGGAGCCCGAATGGCGAGGAAACGAGGAGGGGCCCGCGGGAGAAGCACCGGTCCCCTCACCTACCGAGACGCAGGAGTAGATATTGCCGGACGGACGGAGGCGGCGCTTGCGCGCGTCAAGCCGCTGATCCGGGACACCTTCACCCCCCAGGTCGCGAGCGATGTCGGCACGTTTGGGGCCATGTTCTCGGTATCCGACTGGGCGGAGGGGGACACGCTGCTGGTGACCAGTGTGGACAGCGTGGGCACCAAGGTGATGGTCGCCAGCATGATGAATCGCCACGACACGGTGGGCCAAGACCTGGTGAATCACTGCGCCAACGATATCTTGGTGCAGGGCGCGAGGCCGTTGTTCTTCATGGATTACATCGCCGCGGATAGGCTGCCGCCGGAGCTGGTGGCTCCGTTGATCGAGGGTCTGGCGAAGGCATGTAAGGCGATTGGGTGCGCGCTGATCGGCGGCGAGATGGCGGAGCTGCCGGGGGTGTATCGGGAGGGAGAGTACGATCTGGTGGGGTTCATCGGCGGGGCGGTGAAGCGCGAGCGAACGGTGCGAGGGGATCGGATCCGGCCGGGGGACGTGTTGCTGGGAATCGCTTCGGACGGGCTGCACACGAACGGATACTCGCTGGCGCGCAAGGTGTTCTTCGAGGTGGCGGGGCTGTCGGCCCAGGACGAGGTGGAGGAGCTGGGAGGTAGCGTTGGGGAGGCGCTGTTGCGGGTGCATCGCGGCTACGTGCCGGCGGTGCTGCCGCTTCTGGAGGAGTTCGATATCAAGGGGATGGCGCACATCACGGGAGGCGGGCTGCCGGGCAATCTGGTTCGCTGCTTGCCGGAGGGTTGCCGGGCGAAGGTGCGAGCGGAGAGTTGGGAGAGGCCGCCGGTGTTCAAGGTGATGCAGGAGATCGGGCAGATCGTCGATGAGGAGATGTTTCACACATTCAACATGGGGGTGGGATTCGTGTTGGTGGTGGAGGAGGGAACGGCCGACGCGGTGGCGTCGAGCTTGTCGGCGAAGGGCGAGAGAGTCTATCGGATTGGGGAAGTTGAGGCCGGCGAGCGCGCGGTGGTGATTCAGTAGCAGTTGGTGTAGGATTCCGGGCCAGCCGGAGCCGGAGAGGGCAGAGGAAGGGGTCGGGTTCCGGCGAAGTGTGTTAGCGGCGAGCGCGGGCGGGGGCACGCGAGCTTATCGGTGACAGGGGGGTGTGTCGTGATTCATCGGCCGGTCATAAAGTGCGGCTGCGGCCAGCGGGTGCTCCGCCGGAACGTAATCCAGACCGGACTGTATGTCAGCGTGTTGGGTCCCAGCTACGTTTATGTCCGGTTCAAGTGCGGCCGGTGCAAGCGGGTGGGCGAGCAGATGATTCGTGAGGGGGAGTGGGATCCGTCGATCTTGCAGCTCCAAGGAGAGAGAAAAGGCAAGGTTGACGCGCGGCGATTTAAGCAGATGGGCCCGATTACGCCGGAGGAAGTGATCGAGTTCCACTATGCGCTGGAGCGGCTCAGCGCGGATCCTGACTAGAAGCTGTTTCACTTGGCGCTGTGAAATAGCACAGGAAGTAGCGGTTTCACTTGGCGCTGTGAAACAGCATAGGAAGGGCGGCAGGCTTTGGCAGGCGCATTTCAGGCCAGCTCTTGGGCCGGCCAGTAGGCCAGCCTATGGGCCGGCCAGCCGATCTGTGTTATGAAATGCGCTCTAGGGGAG
>CAZWRO010000183.1:0-4618 GCA_964635365.1 uncultured bacterium
GCGGCTGAGCAAGTACCCTCAGTCGACCGACCGCGAAAAGAAAAGCCGGAGCGGCTTCGGCCGCTCCGGCTTCCTTATGCGCTCTAGTCCCTATCCACCGGCCCTCTCTCTGTGCGTTAGTCAGAGGGACTTCAGCGGTTCGGCTCGTACTCCCGCCACCAGTCCTCCCACCATCCATCCTGGTAGGCTGGGTCCGACTTGTCCGCTGCCTCGACGTGCCCGTCGGCATAGGCGAAGACCGCGAAGTCCGGGTGGTAGTCGGCCACCGCGAGCGGCGCCCCCGAGAAATCCCCTATCTCCATCCACTTGACCCCAAGCGGAACCAGGTACTCGACGACGACCTCGTCTTCTGTGCCGGGCCGCATGAAGACGGGATGCCGAAGCGGGCCTCGGAGGTACTCGTCCAGCACCGTCATCAGGTCATCTACATTGTCCACCGGCGGGAGGGTATCCTCATGATCCGCCAGGTACATCATCAGCGCCAAGTCCAAGTTCGTCATGTTCCTCGTGACCTGGTCCAGCTCGGTCCTTCCTGCCTTGAACGCCGACTCGGTTTCGGGAACGGCCTCCCTATGCTGGTCCCGGCGCATACCTATCTTGGTGACACACTGCCCCCCCGCAACCATGGAAAGCTCGGTCACTTCGTAGCCCGATTGGATGGTCTCGTCGACCGCGACCGTCGCCTCCACGATCTCGCCGGCATCCGGCAGTTCGGCCATGATGGTGGGCATAGGTGCATCATACTCGACCCGCCAGTGGGCCACCAACTGCTCGGGTTCGCCCTCGAACTGCCAGTAGAAGTAGGCGTCTAGCAGTCGGTTAGTCCCTGCGTCCACCTCGAGGACGTTGCGGGCGATCTGGAACTGCGACTCCCAGGAGGAAGCCGCTGGCTCGTGGACGGCTATGAGCTTCCAGCCAGTGAAGGTCACGACTGTGACCTCCCGGCCGTAGCGAATCCCGCTCGTCACGCTCACCTCCTCATCGTCCAGTCCGCCGGCGACGGCCCACGGCCAGGCATGGAGGTGGTAGGCATACGGCCAGTCGTGGAGACGGTCTTCATCGGGCCGTGAGAGGTAGTCCGCCATCTCTGCCTCCACGGGCGCCAGGTCTGCCACATAGAGGACGTCCCAATGAATCGCCGGGTGGCGCGGCTGGCGGCTATAGGACCACCACTCCAGCGTGTCGAGGTCTACTCCGTCAGCATACGAGACCACACCGTCGCCCCCAATCCTGCGCGTGTAGGCGGCTCTCGGACCATAGTACGAGAGATCCATGGCATTGTCGATCAGAGACCACGCCCGCCCGTTCACCGGGATGCACCGCTCCGACAGCGCCAGGCCCTCGTCCGTCAGCTCGCACACCCACAGCACCGAGTCCGCACTCGCCATTGCATACGCAACATCGGCGAAGATCGCATCGACGTCGGGCTCGCCCAGCCGGCCGGGTATCACGAGGAGACCCAGGCCGAGAGCAACCACCACCGCCGCGGCCGCGGCTCGCACGAGCCAATTGCCTCGACGGGTGGTCGTGCGGTGCGCCCCCTCGGCATGGGAACGGGCCATCGCCGACAGCGCCCGCTCTCGCGAGGTGTCATCATATGCAGGCCGCGCTCCGTCGAGCAGTTCGGCCACCTTCTCGTCAGTCTTGTCACTCCGCATCTTGCACCAGCCTTTCCCGGGCCTTCTGTCTGGCCCGATGGAGAAGCGAGTGGACGGCTCGCTCGGATCTGCGAACGACGTGGCTGATGTCCTTCACCGACAGCTCGTCAACACACTGAAGCGCCAGCACTTCCATCTCTGCTTCTGACAGCAGCTCCGCCAGCTCTCGCACCTGCCGCTGCGCGTCGAGCCTGGCCGCGGCCTCGGAGGCAAGGTCGCGACCATCCTGGTCTTCGGCAACCTCGTCGATGGGGACCACGGCCGCCTGCGGGACGGACTTGCGTCTCTTCCGTCGGCGGATCTCTTCCCGAATCTGCCAGCGGGCGATTCCGTAGAGCCAGGCGGCGAGCGTCGCCCGCCGCCCGTCGAACCGACCGATGTTCCTCACCGCCTTCGCCAGCGTCTGCACGACGATGTCCTCGGCGCGCTGCATGCCCTGCGGAAGACGAGAGGCCGCGAAGCGATGGAGCCCCCGCGCAAAGCGGTCGTGCAACTCCGCGAACGCTTCCGCCGATCCCTCCCGCAGCCCGGCCAGCAGGTGCGCCTCAGCAGCTTCAGAACTCTGCTGCGCAGCCTGTGCCACTTCGCCTTCAGCCATGAGGCCTCTCCCCCATCGGTCCGAGATCCAAGAGTGCCGTCCTATTGATAATACTGCAATCTCGCCCGAAATGTCGCGACAGGTCCGCCACCGCGGCCCGAGGGCTCTATCCGCTGGGAACTCTATCTGGCGATCTCGGCGGCTCTCAGGGATGGCTTATTGCCACTTGACAAGGGCCCGGTCCGTGCTTCTGGCAAACCGTACTCAGTCGACCGACCGCGAAAAGAAAAGCCGGAGCGGCCTCTGCCGCTCCGGCTTCTTCATGCCCCACTAGTCCCTATCCACCGGCCCTCATCCACCAGGCCTTATCGAATCAGAGGCATCGCCCATATCTTCACCGTCTCATCGTCCGATCCCGACGCCAGCAGACGTCCATCCGGGCTGAACGCCACCGACCTCACCCAGTCCGTATGCCCCCGCAGCGTCGCCGCGCAGAGGCCCCGATCCAAATCCCAGATGCGCACCGTCTCATCGTCAGCCCCGGAAGCCACTGCCCGTCCGCTCGGGTGGTACGCCACCGACCTCACCCAGTCCGTGTGCCCCGAAAGCGTCCGCAGACACTTGCCCGTATCCACCACCCAGATCTTCACGTACTCATCATCCGACCCCGACGCCAACTGACGGCCATCCGGGCTGAACGCCACCGACCTCACCCAGTCCGTGTGCCCCTGCAGGGTCTTGACGCAATACCCCGTGTTCACCTGCCAAATCCTGATCGTCTCGTCATCCGACCCCGAGGCCAGTAGCTGCCCGCTAGGGTGGAAGGCGACCGACCTCACCCAGTCCGTATGCCCCCTGAGTACCCGTTGCGGGCTGCTCGGCCAGGACAGATGACTCAGCGCGACCGCCGCGACTGGCTGTGCCAGGGACGACGTCGCACCCTCCGCAGGCAGCTCTTCAGCGACTGTGCCCGCGCCCATCATCACCACCGACACCGCCGTCAAGACTGCAACCATCCACCATCTCGCCGCTCGCATACTGGCTTCTCCTTTGCAGATGCAACCTCTGTCACCGCAGCAGTCGCAAGCCTCCCACAACCCATCGTGCAACCGCCAGGCCCAACTTCCCCCTCTCCCCCACCTGCTCCTGCCACTCCCTCGCCCTGCCTGCCCCCCCCCACTCCTACTGACCTCGCACGACATCACACAATCTTGTCGACCTCCATCCCCAATGGGGCCTCGCCGCACCTCTTGTCCCCCAAACCGCACAGGGCTTTCAACCCTCCTTGGCACAAACAAGAACTCGAAGAACACAATCCCATACGAACACGCCGAGCGCGCGAAGCTTCCGGGCCGACTCGGCCGTCTTCGCCTGCCCCGCGCCCCGCGAAGCCGCCCGCTCACAGGAGGTAGGTCATGCCTGAATTCCTCAACCCCTTCTCCGGAGTGGTACCCCGCAAGCTCACCAAGTCCGAACTGGTGCGCGCCATCCGACTCAACATCGCCGCCGAGCACGAAGCAGTCCATCTCTACATGGCCCACGCCGAGGCCACCGACGACCCACTCGCAAAAGAAGTCCTAACAGACATCGCCAACGAAGAACGAGCCCACATCGGCGAGTTCATGGAGCTCCTCCGAAACCTCGCGCCTGACGAAGCCAAGTTCCTTGAGGAAGGTCGCAAGGAAGTGGCAGAGCTCGCCACAGGCCTTTCCTCCTAAACACCGCCGGCAGCCCCTGCTGTGGGATCCCCGCTCGGCCGAGCCCCGCCCACGCGGGCCTCGGGCGCTCTCCCCCACACCCTCCTTTAGGCCAGCTCGCGCCCCGTGGTCGTATAGACCAGCTTCCCGTGCTTCACCCCACGCGTGCTGATCAGACGATCCGCGATCGCCTGCAACACCTTCGCCCTCCCCCTCACGATAATCACCTCAACGCAGTTGTGCTCATCGAGGTGAACGTGCGTGCTGCAGACCACCGTATCGTGAAACTCGTGCTGCACCTGCGTCAGCACACTATTCAGCTCCCGCGTGTGGTGGTCGAACACCAACGTGACCGTCCCCACCACAAACTCCGAAGAGCTCTCCCACTCCCCTCCCACCAGATAGTCCCGCATGATGTCCCGGATCGCCTCCGAGCGACTCCGATACCCCTTCGCCCGCAGCCGCTTGTCGAAGGCCCTCACCAGCTCGCGAGGCAGCGACACGCCAAAACGCACTACCGCCATGTGACACTCCTGGCGAAAATAGTAACACCGGGCCGCACCGCTGTCAAACCAAGCCGATTGCGTGGGAGTGCGACGAAGGCCCCCTTACAAAAGGAGGGGACCCCACACATTAGACGAGGGTCCCCTTACAAAAGGAGGGGACCCCGCACATTAGACGAGGGTCCCCTTACAAAAGGAGGGGACCCCGCACATTAGACGAGG
>CAZWRO010000184.1:0-4569 GCA_964635365.1 uncultured bacterium
TGCGAGAGCGGGGCTTTGATACCGCGCCACTGCTCTCACCCAAGCCGGTGAGTTGGCTAGCCTGGAATACGATCGGGACGGGGGTTGAGGCTCAGACGTGGGGGATCACGGAGAATCCGAACAGTTACGTGACGTTCGGGCGGAAGGGTGGGCGACGGCCGCCCTATCTATGGGAACGGGTGCAGGCTGCTGGTGGGCGGTTGGTGATTGCCAACTGGCCTTTTGTGATACAGGCAGGACCGACGCGTGGTGTCCTGGTCTGCGGCTACCCGGCGGGCCGCGAGCATTTTGTGTACCCGGCGAGTGAGCAGGTCTGGTGGAATTATCACGAACTCGACTTCTCGAATGAGCATGAGCTTGCGAGGGCCGGCCCTGAGGTACGGAAGCGACTGCTAGCAATCGAGCCAGCAGAGCACGTCGGTGCATGTGCAAGGCGGCGGAAGTGGCTCATGCAGAGATTCGTCGCCGGGGTCGAGCGGCACAACCCGACGCTCGCCTTCCTCGGAATCATGGATCTCGACAGGCTCTCCCACTACGCGTACTCGGCCATGCAGGACGAAGAGCAGCGGGCAGCTATCATCGCTGGTATCTGCGACGTGATTGACGAGATTACCGGTGTGTTCAAGCCAGAGGCGACGATCATATTCTCCGACCACGGGTTGGATTGCTCGGTGCCACCGCAGGCGGACGGGCGAGGTGAGGGACACGGAACCAACCTGCCGGCCAGCCAGCGTGGGGTTCTCGCGCTCAAGCAGGAGGGCTACTCGTTGCCATCAGAGGCGGCGGCGCTAATAGATGTCGCCCCGATGGTGCTGAGGCGTTTCGGCATTGACCACAACCTGAGTGGAATCGATAGGTCGGTGTCGGCAGAGGAGAAGAACCATGACTAAGGCACGCGGCGACGGGCGCGGCGTAGGCGGTCCGCGGCAAGGAGACGGAGGGGCGGATACCTGCGTCTGCCCGGAGTGCGGCACTGAAGTCGAACATGAGCGAGGAGTTCCATGTGCGGAGATGGAGTGTCCCGATTGCGGCACGCCGATGATCGGGAAGGACGAAGCCGAGAGCGCATCGGCACACGTGACTGTGACCGAGAAGCGCGCTACTTCCTTCGGTGATTTACCGCTCGGCCCCAGGGGTCGCAAGTGGGATAGGACGGCGGCCGACAAGCGGGTGCGGAAATGGGCCGACGCGGATGACAAGCCCAACGCGAAATACCGCCGCGCCTTCTTCTGGTTTGACGCAGAGGCAGCGGGCGAGTTCGGGGCCTACAAGCTCCAGTTCGCGGATGTGCTGGAAGGCTCTCTGGTGGCGATTCCGCGCGGGATTTTCGCAGCCGCGGGTGCTATCCAGGGATCACGCGGCGGCGTTGACATACCCGAAGATGATGTGTCGAAGGTCAAGGCACACATAGGTCGCTATTACGCGAAGATGCGGCGGGAATGGGAGGACGAGACAGTGCAGCCACCGTGGAAGTCAAAGGCCGGAGATGGACCGGGCGGGATGGAGTTCAAGTCGTATCCGACCAAGTTCAAAGTCGCAGATGAAGGCCGCATTGTGGAGGCCTATGCGTCGATTTTCGGCAATGTTGACGAGGGTGGGGACCGCGCCAACCGCGGCATGTTTACCCGCACCATCGAGGAGTACTTCGACGATATCCGCTTCTGCTGGCAGCACGACTTTTTCTGGCCCATCGGAGTGCCGTTGGTTGTAGAGGAGGACTCCACTGGTCTGTTCACGCGGAGCAAAGTATCTGAGACGACACAGGGCAATGACGCGCTGGTTCTCCTGCGCGATGGCGCGGTGAAGGAGATGAGCATCGGCTACAACACCATCAGGAGCCTGCCCGACGAAGAGACTGGAATCCGTGACCTCCTAGAAGTTCACCTGATGGATTATTCGCCCGTCACTTGGGGCATGAACCGACTCGCCCGCGTGACCGGCGTCAAGAGCGGCCAGTATGCCCTTGCTCTGAAGCGATTTGCGGCCATGCGTGACGAGATAACGGGTGGCCGCTTGCAGGACCCCGACTTCCTAGCGCAGACGATTGACACCCTCAAGGCTCTTCGGGATGCGATGCCGGGCGACTCCCCGCCCTCGCCGAACGGAGATGGAGAGGCCCTCGATCTTACGCTGAAGGCAGTCGCTACTGACCTGGCTGGCTACGTGCAAAGCCTCCGGAGCTCCCGTGAGTTGGAGAAGTTCGCCCGGAGCCTGAAGCCGTAGCGGACAGGCCGTCGTTGTGACAACAGAAGAACAGGCCCGGCTCCCCGGCTGATCCCCGGCGGCGCCGAGAGAGTAGCAAGCCTCCCGTTCTCGATCGAGAGAGGACGGAAGGCTTTCTCTTTGGCCGGAGTCGGGCCGGAAACTACTCGCCCGAGAGGCGAGGGAAAGAGAAAACGATGGGAGTTGAACTGAAGGAGATCGCTGACAGCATCGGAGAGTTGAAGACTCACTTTGACTCGCGCGTCGGCGAGATGAAGGACGGACTGGCAAAGGTCGCGAGCCTCGAAACGGACATCGAGGAGATCAAGGCCAAGGTGATTGCGGGTGAAGCCTCCATCGGCGAGCTCGCAGAGGCCAAGGAAGAGATCAAAGAGCAACGGCGCATTGTTGAGGAGAAAGGCGCCAAGCTGGATGAGGTCATCGAGCAGATGGCCGCGGCCGGCAAACGACTGGACGAGGCGGAGGCCGCAGCGAAGCGGCTCCCGCAGGGTCCGGGTGAGGAAGAGAAAAGCATCGGGCAGATGTTCGTGGAGTCGGATGCCTACAAGGACTTCAACGCGGCGTCTGATCGCGCTTCCGCTTCTGTCCTGGTGAAGTCGTTCTTCCCGCCTCGCTCACGGAAGGCGAATGAGCTGACCGGCGCTAGCCTCGGCAACGTCGGCAGCTACCTGTACCCGACACAGCGGGTACCCGGAATCATCGGGCCGCCGATGGCGCAGCCGCGAATCCGCGACCTGTTCCCGGTATTTCCGACCTCGGTCGGCGCCGTGGACTTCGTACGGGAAACCGGCTTCACCAACAACGCGGCCGCGACCGCGGAGAACACGGAAAAGCCGCAGTCGGTCCTGGCATTTGAGAGCAAGTCGGTGAGCGTCAAGACCATCGCTCACTGGCTGCCCGCGACCCGGCAGATTCTTGCCGATGCCGCCGGCCTTCAGGAATATATCGACAGCCGCTTGGTGTACGGCCTGGAGCTGACCGAGGATGACGAGATCCTCAACGGCGACGGGACTGGCGCGCACCTGGACGGGCTACTTACCGACATTGACATTCAGACGCTGACGCAGGGCGCCACGGACAATAAGGCGGATGCCATCCGCAGGGCGATAACCCTGGTGGAGATCGCCGACTACCCGTCTTCGGGAATCGTCGTACACCCGAATGACTGGGAGGACATCGAACTCCTGAAGGATGACGATGGCCGCTACATCTGGGCCAACGTCCAGCAGAGCGGTCAGCGTCGCTTGTGGGGTCTGCCCATCGTGACCAGCACGGCCATTGCTGAGCTGAGCTTCGCGACGGGCGCATTCAACCTGGCCGCGGCCATCTGGGACCGCGAGGAGTCGATGGTGCGGGTCTCTGACCAGCACGAGGACTTCTTTACCAAGAACCTCGTCGCCATCCTAGCGGAAGAGCGGCTTGCACTGACCGTCTACCGCCCGGAGGCCTTGGTTCTCGGGACGTTCACGGCGTCTGGAAGCTAAGCCCACTGCTCCTGGGCCATTGGGGGCCGGTCGGGGTTCCAACCTTGACCGGCCCCCGAGAAGAGCGGACTGAATGACTGGCGAGCGTGCGACAACCTATCTTGAGGACCTGCGGGCGAAGTGGGAACAGCTCGCCGAGCTCGATCCGTTGTGGGCGGTCTGGACCGACCCGGCCCATAAGGGCCAGCGTTGGGATCCAGACGCGATCTATAAGATCGGCGAACGTGAAGTGGCGCGGCTCATGCGTGAACTTGATCGGCGAGGTTACCAGTTCCCTCGTAGCGCAGCATTGGACTTTGGTTGTGGGGTCGGCAGGCTGACGCGGCCGCTGGCGCGGCGATTTGAGCACGTCATCGGTCTGGACATTTCGGCGGTCATGGTGGACTTCGCAAGGACCGAGACGGTTGAACCAAACTGTGTCTATACGGTGAATCTGGTTGCCGACCTGCGAGGTTACAGCACTCGGAGCTTTGACTTCATGCTTGCCCGCAACACCTTGCAGCACATGGCGCCGGGGCTAATCGAGGGCTACCTGTCGGAGTTCGTACGCGTGTTGTCGGCTGGCGGGCTGCTGGTGTTCCAGCTTCCGAGTACGCGGAAGCGTGATGGGACCGACAGCAAGACGTGGGCGCCACTCGGAACCACTGTCGATAGGCAGGGCTATCCGAGAATGGACATGTATGGGATCGAGAGATCGAAGGTTATCGCTCTCATCGAACACGCGGGCGGGGAAGTAGTAGAGACAGTAGCGGACGCGACGGCCGTCGGATGGGATGGCTATATCTACTTGGTGAGGAGAGGAGCGGCCGGCGATGTTAGCGCGTGATACCGTCATGCCAGAGGGCCGCTGGTCCTTCGACGG
>CAZWRO010000185.1:0-4550 GCA_964635365.1 uncultured bacterium
CCCTGCGCCTAACCCTCCACCACCCAACCCCCATACGGAGGACTCGATGCCCGTCTCCCTCGCCCTCTCACCAGCTCACCTCGTCCCCCTGCTTCTGCTCCTGCTCCTGGGCCTCTGCTGCTGTGCCCTCGCCCGGCCCGAGAACCCCCCGCCCCTCCCGGACAAGCTCGACCCCCAGCCCTTCGTCACCGACATCGCCTTCGCCGAAGGCCCCATCTTCGACCGCAAAGGAAACCTCTACTTCGTCAACTATGTCGAGCTCGGCACCATTGGTCGTCGCACGCCCGACGGAACCGTCAGCGTCTGGGTGCATACCGGCGGACAGGCCAACGGGCTCAAAGTCGACGCCTGCGACAACCTCATCGTCGCCGACTACGGCGGAAAACGCATTCTCCGGATCCATACCCTAACCCGCCGCATGGAGACTCTGACAGAAGCCTGCGACGGCCAGCCCTATCGCGGCCCCAACGACGTCTGCCTCGACGCCGCCGGCAACATCTACTTCACCGACCCCCCCGGCTCCAGCGCCGATAAACCCATCGGCGCCGTCTACCGCATCGGCCTGCAAGACGGCGCCCCCCAAAGTGTCACCCGCGTCGCCGACGGCCTCGCCTTCCCCAACGGCCTCGCCGTCTCCCCCGACCAGAAGCGTCTCTACCTCGCCGAGTCCGACACCAACCGACTCCTCTGCTACGACCTCCAGCCCGACGGTTCCCTCGCCGGAAAACGCCTGGTCATGCAGTTCCCCAACTACACCCTCGACGGCATCATGTTCGACGCCGCCGGCCGCCTCTGGATCGCCCGCTTCAATAACCAGACAGTCGACGTCGTCGATGTCGAAAAGGCCGAACTGCTCAAAAGCTATGCGGTCGGGGGCGACGAGGTCACGAATCTCTGCTGGTGGCAGACCAACCTCTACGTAACGGTGGCCGCCCAGCGGACCATCTACCGCATGGAAGTGGGAGTCGAGAGCGCCGACGCGGCCCTCCGGCAGAGCTAAACGCGCGGCCGCCCTCCCGGTTGCGCCGGTTTCCTACAGGGCCGCCGCCGGCCGCAGGCCCCTGCCGGCCAGCCGCTTCACCAGTATAAGCACCCCAAATGACAGCACCACCAGCGTCGCCGCCAGAGCGATAGAGGCCCGCAGATTCGTCGTGCTGGCCGTGTAGATCGCAATCGGCATCGTCTCCGTCCGGCCCGGAAAGGCCCCCGCGAACATCAACGTCGCCCCGAACTCCCCCAGCGCGCGCGCCCACGTCATCACCGCCCCCGCCAGCAGCGCGTGTCCCGCCAGCGGCGCCGTGATCCGGAAGAACGTTCGCACCGGCCCCGCCCCCAACGTCGCCGAGGCCAGTCGCAGATCCTGCGGCACCGCCTCGAAGCCGGCCCGCGCCTGCTTCACATAGAAAGGCGAGGCCACGAACACCTGCGCCATCACCACCGCCGCCGGCGTCAGCGAAATCCGCAGGCCGTGCTGACTCAGCCACGCCCCGATCCCCTGCTGGCCGAACAACAGCAGCAGCGCCAGCCCCGCCGCCGCCGGCGGCAGCACCAGCGGCAGGTCGATGATCGTGTCGATCACATCCTTCCCGCGGAACCGATAGTGCGACAGCCAGTAGGCCACCGGCGTCCCGATCACGATCGCCACGACCAAAGAAATACTCGCCGTGAACAGGCTCAGCCGGATCGCGCTCACCACCTGCGGGCAACACACATATGTGGACCAGATCTTCGGCGTCGTCCGCACCAGCAGACCCACTACCGGGGCCACCAGATACAAGAGAAACGGAATGGTAGCCAGCAGCACGAGCAATGGTACGCGAGCCCGACCCGTGCGGGAGGTCGGGCTCGCGATCCCGGCCAGTCCTGTGGGCGCCCTTTCGCTACTGGATCTCCGGGGGCGTAACACTGTACCCATGTCTGGCGAAAATGTCCTTTCCCTCTTGCGAGGTAATGAAGTCGATGAACTCCTGGGCCGCTTCCCTCTGCTCCGCATAGACCGACACCGCAATCGGGATATTGCGCACCCGCAGATGTTCCGCCGCGATCGGGACGATATCGATCTCCTCCGGCGCCCAGCTCTTGAAAGCGTCCCATCCAATGATAGCGTCCACCTCGCCCAGTTGCACCAGCTGCTGCGTCTGCGAGCAGCTCCGGGCGTAGGTGATACAGTTCGCCTTGACCTGCTCCTCAACCCCGGCCGACCGCAGCACCTCGTCAGATACGTCTCCAAGGCATACCGCGCCGGCTTCGGCCAGTCCCACCGTCACCTCCGCCCGCCCCATGTCGGCCAACGACTGGATATTCTTGGGATTTCCGCTCCGCACGCATATCGAGGGAACCAGATAGGCGACGATGGCGCTAGTCTCCGGAACGATCGCCCCCTGCGCTTCCGCCTTGTCCATGTAGTCGTCAGAACCGGGCATGTAGAGGTCGCCCGTTTCCTCCAACGTCATCTGATTCAGCAGCGTGCCCGACCCGCCGAACGTGGCATCGATCGTGATGTTCGGATGCATCGCCTCGAAGGCTTCCTTCGCCTCCGTCGTTGGCGGCTGGCTCGCCGAACCCACGAAAGCAACCAGTCGTATCGGCTCGCCAGTAGACGTCGAGCCACTCCCTGCCTCGCCCGCCGCAGGCCCGCTTCCGCTCTCCCCGCCGGCACAGCCCGCCACCAACAGCAGTCCAAGAAGCAACGCCAGGGATCTGAAACTGGGTGTCATGGACGGTGTCTCCCTCCACGCAATAATGATTCCGTCGCACCTACACTACCGAGCAGGCGTTACGAAATCATTAATCGCGGGAGGCGAAACAGTTACAGGCCAGGAGACCCTAAACCCAGCTCGCGGCCACACCGCTCGCGGTCACACCGGGCCGCCGAGATTGATCTCCTCCGGCACCTCCCCCTCGAACCGCTTCAGGTTCTCCCGGAACGACTCGGCCAGGCGTGTCGCCGCCTCGTCGTACTCCTTCGGGTTCCCCCACATGTCGCGGGGACGCAGCAGCGCCTCGTCGATACCCGGGCACCTCGTCGGCACTTCGAACCCGAAATGCGGGTCCTTCGTCACCGGCACATCGTCCAGCTTCCCCGAGAGGGCCGCCGCCACGATGGCCCGCGTCGAAGCGATGTCGATGCGATGCCCCACTCCGTACGGCCCGCCAATCCACCCCGTGTTGATCAGCCAGCACTTCGACTTATGCTTGCGGATACGCTCCCCGAACATATCGGCGTAGATCGTCGGTGCCAGCGCCATGAACGGCGCCCCAAAGCAAGCGCTGAACGTCGCCTGCGGTTCGTCGATCCCCCGCTCCGTGCCGGCCACCTTCGCCGTGTACCCGGAGAGGAAATGGTACATAGCCTGTTCCGGCGTCAGCTTCGCCACCGGCGGAAGCACCCCGAACGCGTCGCACGTCAGCAGCACCACGTTCTTCGGATGCACCCCGCGCCCACTCCGCACTGCGTTCGCCAGATGCGTAATCGGATAACACGCCCGCGTGTTCTCGGTCAGGGAGCCATCGTCCAGGTCCAGCCTGCGCGTGTCCGTATCTATCGCCACATTCTCCAGCACCGTGCCGAAGCGCCGCGTGCAGTCGTAGATATCCGGCTCCGCCTCCGGCGACAGCCGGATCACCTTCGCGTAGCACCCGCCCTCGAAATTGAAGATCCCGTCGTCGCACCACCCATGCTCGTCATCCCCGATCAGGGCCCGATCCGGGTCCGCCGACAGGCTCGTCTTCCCCGTCCCCGACAGCCCGAAGAACAGCGCGACATCCCCCTCCTTGCCGACGTTGGCCGAGCAGTGCATGCTCAACACCGCCGTCCGCGGCAGCAGGTAGTTCAGGATCGTGAAGATCGACTTCTTGATCTCTCCCCCATAGGCCGATCCGCCGATCAGAATCGTCTTCTCCGCGAAGTTGACCACGATAAACGTCTCCGAGTTCGTATGGTCGATCTCCGGAATCGCGTGAAAGCGAGGGAAGCACAGCAACCGGAACTCGGGAATATGCTCGACCAGCTCCTCCTGATTCTTGATCTGGATGAACATATTCCGCGCGAATAAGCTCTGCCACGCGTCCTCCGTCACGATACGAATCGGAAGCTGGTAGTCTGGATGCGCCCCCACATGGCAGTCCTGAACGAAAATATCCTTGCCCTGGACGTACGCCAGGAGGCGGCTGTAGAGCCGCGTGTAGTGCTCCTCCTCGAAAGGCCGGTTGACCTTCCCCCACCAGATGTGATCGGACGACGAAGCTTCGTGGACAATCAGCTTGTCGTTAGGAGAGCGTCCCGTGTGATCACCCGTGCGAACCACAACGGGCCCCAGGTGAGCGATCAGGCCTTCCCGCCTCCGCACGATCCGCTCGTAAAGGGCCGAAGTGTTGAGTGTCCAGTAAACGCGGCCCATGTTCCTAAAACCATGGTGTTCGAGACCGTGCTTGGGCGCCCAACTCTTGTCTTGGTGGTTCACGCTCTTGTCTTGGTGGTTCACGCTCTCTTCAACCTCCCGATCTGTTCGGCTCTATTCTCGCGGCTTCCGAAATGATCAATATACTCC
>CAZWRO010000186.1:0-2020 GCA_964635365.1 uncultured bacterium
TCGGTGAAGCTCGCTCCGACCGTCAGGTTCTGCGTCAGCGACATGCTCACTGTGTCGGCCGAGCCGGAGATGTCGCCCGTCCACGCTTCCAGTTCCCAGCACTCGCAGGGCTCCGCTTCGAGGGTGACAATGGCCCCGTAAGCGAAGCTCTGCGCCCAGGGCAGATTCGCGCTGGGTACGAGTTCTCCGTTCACCCGTATCGAGCCACATCCCGCGAGGCTGCTGACAGTCAACGTGCGCCCAATGAAATTGAAGGCCGCTCCGATGTTCTTGTCCCCGTCGAGGGTGATGGTGACGGGGTTCTCGTCCCCGGACAAGTCGCCGGACCAGCCGACGAACTCCAGATAGCCGGTTACCTCTGCCTCTAGGACAGCGACGGTGCCGGTGAAGAGGCTCCCGGACCAGGGCAGGTCGTGGGGCGTGCCGTTGACCTTGACGCGTCCTTGCTCTCCGGTGAGATTGAGGGTGTGTTCGTCTCCCTCGCGATGGCGAACGAAGACGTCGGCGACGCCGTTCCCGTCGTCGCCCACGAGATTGGAGGCGTGCGACCAGAAGGCGACGAAGCGGCCGTCGGCGCTGATGGCAGCGGCGCCCGAGTCGGCGTTGCCCTGTATGTCGCTACTGTTGAGGCTTGCGCGCTCCGTCGTCCCGCTCGTGCGGTCGCGCACGAAGACATCGCAGTCTTTGTTGTTATCGCTGCCGTCAAGGTTCGAAGAATAGGACTCGAAAGCCACGAAGCGACCGTCGGCACTGATCGAGGGCGCGTGGCAGTGCTCGTTGGCCTGCCGCCCTCTGCTGCTCACGCTCACCCGCTCGGTAGTGCCCGTCAGCCGGTCGCGCACGAAGATGTCGATGCGCGCATTGGTGTCGCCGGAAACGAGAGTGGAGGCATAGGATTCGAAGGTCACGAAGCGGCCGTCGATGCTGATGGCCGGCATCTTCGTGTCGGCGTCGGCCTGGCCGCCCCCGGTGCTCACGCTTACGCGTTCAGTTTCGCCCGTCAGCCTATCGTGCACGAATACGTCGGCGCGGCCGTTGCTGTCCCCGGGCACGAGGTTCGAGGCGTATGACATGAAGGCCACAAACCGGCCGTCCGGGCTGATCGCGGGCTGAAAAGAATCCGCCTGTGACTCCGCGCCCTGACTGCTGACGCTCACGCGCTCCGTGGTCTGTGCCGTCCGATCGCGCACGAAAATGTCCATGCGATCGTTCGTGTCTCCGGGCACGAGGTCGGTCGCTTCCGACTCGAAGGCGACGAAGCGTCCGTCGGCGCTGATCGAAGGCCACCAGGAATGGCCGGCGCCCGGCATTCCGGCCGCACCCACGCTCACGAGCTCGGCTGCGCCCCTCTGCCTGTCGCGGACGAAGATATCCCAGGAGCTATTGGCGTCGTCGGGCACCAGATCGGGGGCGAATGACATGAAGGCCACGAAGCGGCCGTCGCCGCTGATGGAGGGCCTCCAGGAGTCGGCGCTGCCCGCCTGACCGGAGGAGCTGAGGCTGACGCGCTCTGTTGTAGCTGCCCCCCGGTCGCGCACGAAGATGTCGGCCACCCAGTTGGTGTCGCCGGGCACCAGGGCCGCGGCTTCCGAATCGAACGCCACGAATCTGCCATCGGCGCTGACGGACACCGTCTGCCATAAGGGGTTGAAGGGGCCGACCCATTCACGCTCGGAGCTGTCGAGGCTCACCCGCTCGGTGGCGTCGGCGCGCGCCGGTAGTGAGCCCGAGAAGATGGTTGTGCAAGCCACGACGGCGGCCAGCACGATGATGGCAAGCGGCCGGGAAGACGCGCGGGAAAGCGCCCCTTCCTCGACGCGCTGATCTTGACTCCGCCCTGTCGAGGCGCAGTTGTCCGCCCCCATCATCTCCTACTCAGGCGGCGGGCTCCCCTCCAGCCCCGCCACCACCTATGTATTCCCTTACGTCGGCGCGAGTGTACAAAGATTCTTAGCCGGGGCCGCCCTGAAGAGTGTTCCCCAGCTATCCGTTGGGTAACCTATCGTGAGCATGGTACCGT
>CAZWRO010000186.1:2120-4430 GCA_964635365.1 uncultured bacterium
TGACCGCTATCTCGCATTCTGCGACCTGCTGCACGATATCGTCGGCATCGACCACGCCGAGCGGCACCTTGCGTTGATCCGGATCGAGGACGTGAGTGCCGACACCGATCCCGGCGAACTGCGCGCCATGACTGACGCTCTCGCGGAGAGAGGCATTCCCTTCCAGGTCGGCGTAGTTCCCTGCTACCGGGATCCGCTTATGGAGTACAACACTCTGCGCGCCGGCTTCAACTACACGCTCGACCGCACTCCGGAGCTGCTGGAGGCGATTCGCTATACGACAGACCACGGCGGCTCGATCGTCGCCCACGGATACACGCACCAGTACGACTCGACGACGAACCCCGACACGGGCAAGACGGGCGACGATTATGAGTTCTACCGGGTTACGCTGGACGCAGACGAGAATCAGGTCTATGAGGGGCCGGTGCCGATGGACTCGGCGGCCTGGGCGCAGAGCCGGATGACGGCGGCTCGCCGCGCGCTGCGGTCAATGGAGCTGGAGCCGGTCGCTTGGGAGGTACCTCACTACATGGCCTCAGCCGACGATTTCCAGGGGTTCGCCGACGTGGGGGGCTTGATGTACCACCGCAGTATCTACTTCGCGGAAGCCGGCGGCGCCCCGGTGTCATCTTCGCGGTCTCCCATTAGTGCCCACCTGTCCCGCCTGAGGCCTGCTGACGATCCTCAGCATCCGGCCGCAGGCAGAGGGCGCAATCCGCTTCGCGGCCAGGCCGTGGCGGCGAGCACGGTTGGCGAGCCGGTCTACATGCTGGGGCAATTCTTCCCCTATGTCATTCAGAGAGATGTGTACGGGCAGAAGCTGGCACCCGAGAACCTGCACTATCTCGAACCGGTGGAGGAGGGGGGGATTCAGTTGCTTCCCGAGGACCTCCTGGAGTGGGCCGAGATGAACCTGGTCATTCGGGATGGCTGGGCGAGCGCCTATTGCCATCCGGACGTTGATGTGAGGTATCTGGAGCAACTCGTCGACGGGATCCGGCTGCTGGGCTACGAGTTCGTTCCGGTCTCGCCAGAGATGGAGTGAACCGAGTTATTGCAGTTGCCCGTGAGGCCGATTCAGCAGGGCGCAGGAGGGCTGGACCGGCCTCAAGCGCGTGTGGTTACTACAGGCCTTGCGGCGCCGATGATTTCCCTGGCAGACAGACAAGGAATGGGATCGGCGCGGCGCTCGTCCTGATAGATGGGTGTTCGGGGTGACCACGGGGTGAGCATAGGAGCGCGTCAAGTGAGGCGAAGAGCTATAGCGGTCGTGGTCGGACTGGTCGTGCTGCTTGGAATCGGGCTGGTGTTGCGTTCTCGGTCCTCGCGCGATGGGGGTGCGGGTCAGATGGAGGTGCTGACCGTAGAACGGAGCACTGTGGCGCTGACCGTTACGGGTGACGGCACTCTTCAGCCGCGGACCACCGTGCAGGTGAAGTCATATGCCGGTGGGCGGGTGGATGTGCTTGCGGTTGAAGTGGGTGATGTGTTGCGGGCGGGAGACCTGATTGCCAGAATTGACCCGACGGACAGCCTGGCGGTTTACGACCAGGCGGCGGCTGACCTGACGGCGGCCCAGGCGCGTCTGCGTCAGGCCCAGCAGCGGGCCGCGGTGCAGCCGCGGCTGACCGCGGCGGCCATCGCCCAAGCGGAGGCCTCCTATGACGTCGCCGTCACAGATCTGGCGCGCGTGCGGGAGGCCACGCATCCCCAAGCGAGGACGCAGGCGCGAGCTTCCTTGACCACGGCCACCGCGAATCTGGAGCTCGCCCAGAGGGAACTCGAACGGGTCCAAGGTCTGCGGGCCAGGGGCTTCGTGGCCGAGAGCGAGCTCGACGTTGCCCTGAACCAACGCGCGCGCGCGGAGGCCGAGCTTTCCTCGGCGCAGCAGCGCTGGGACACGCTCGATCAAGAGCTGGTTGCCGAACTGGAGGCGGCCGAGGCCAGGGTGACTCAAGCGAGGGCCTCTCTGGACCGGGCGCAGGCGGATGCGATAGAGATCGAGCTCCGGCAGGCAGATGTCGCCAGCGCCGAGGCCCAAGTTGCCCGGGCGCAGGCCACGGCGACCAACGCGCAGACTGCGCTCGACTATACCACCATCACCGCCCCACGGGACGGGGTCATCCTTCAGAAGTACGTGGAGGAGGGCACGTTCGTCACTTCCGGAAGGTCCTCGATTTCCCAGGGAACCGACATCGTGTTGCTCGGAGACGTATCTGAGATGTTCGTGGAGGTGAGCCTGGACGAGGCCGACGTTGGGCTGCTGGAGATCGGACAGGTGGCGGCGGTCACCGTGGACGCCTTCCT
>CAZWRO010000187.1:0-4382 GCA_964635365.1 uncultured bacterium
CGGCTGGCTTTGTACAACCTATTGCTCGCGCTGTGCTCTCCGCTGCTGGGGGTGTGGTTGCTGTGGCGGGGGCTGGTGAGGGGCAAGGGACTGGGGTGCTTCCGCCACCGGCTCGGACTGGTGCCAAGACTGCCGAAGGACGGCGGCCCGCGGGTGTGGCTGCACGCGGTGTCGGCCGGGGAGATGGCGGCCGCGGGCCCGGTTCTGGAGGCGCTGCTGAGAGAGCTGCCGGAGGCTCGAGTTGTCGTTTCTACGGTGACGCCGGCGGGGATGACGATGGCGGAAAAGACCTGTGGCCGCGCGCACGCTCTCTGCTATCTTCCGTTCGACGGGCCGGTTTGCATGATGCGCGCGCTGCGGCGGGTGCGACCGGACCTGGTGGTGGTGGCGGAGAAGGAGATGTGGCCGAACTTCCTCGGCCTGGCGGTGCTGATGGGGGCGCGCGTGCAGGCGGTTAATGGGAGAGTTTCCGATCGTATGGTGAGTCGCGCGCGGTGGGCTCCGGGGTTCGTGCGATGGCTGTACCGCTTGCCGGATCTGCTTTGCGTTCAGTCGGAGCAGGACGCGAGCCGGCTGGTGGAGATTGGGGTGCCGCCCAGGCGGATCTTGGTGGCGGGGAACACGAAGGTGGACAATCTGGCCGAGCGCGACGCGGAATCGGAAGCGCGACTGGCCGCCGACCTTGGCCTGGAAGGGCCCGCCATCTGGCTGGTGGCTGGCAGCACTCATGCGGGCGAAGAAGAGATCATCTTGGACGCATTCCTGGCGATTCGGAAAGAGATTCCGGAGGTCAGGCTGCTGCTGGCGCCGCGTCATCTGGATCGGGTGGCCTCGGTGTCGGCGGTGGTTGCGGAACGGGGTCTATCGGCGGTGCGGCGGAGCGAAGGGGCCGGCCGTACAGGCGAGGAGGTGGTGATCCTCGACACCATGGGAGAGCTGCGTGCGGCCTATGCGTTCGGCACGGCCGGCTTTGTTGGGGGGACGCTGGCGCCGAGCGGCGGCCATAATCTGCTGGAGCCGGTGGCGGCCGGACGGGCGGTGCTCTTCGGTCCTCATACGGAGAACTGCTCGGATGTGTCGGACCTGGTGCGGGAGTCGCAGGTGGGCTTCCAGGTGCAAGGGGCGGGGGAGCTGGCCGAGGAGTTCGTGCGGATCGCGCGGGATCCTGAGCGGCAGCGACGGATCGCGGCGAGGGGACGGGAGCTGATCGACGCGCAGCGCGGCGCGGCGCAGAGATGCGCCGACGCGGGGCGGGCCTTGTTGGGTTTGGAGAAGCGCCCGTGAGTGCGGAGGGAGAGAGCTGGTGGCTGCGCGTTGTCGACGGGGAGGCGCGCGGGTTTGGGGCCGCCCTGGCGCGCGCGGGGCTGTGGGTGCTCTCGGTGGGCTATGGTTTGGCGCTTCGGGCGCATCTGGCGGGGTATCGGTTGGGGATCGCTAAGCGCACCCGTCTGCCGGTTCCAGTCATCAGCGTGGGCAATCTGACGCTGGGGGGCACGGGCAAGACCACGGCGGCGCTGGCCGTGGCACATTGGTTGCAGGAAGACGGACGGCGAGTGGCCTTTCTGAGCCGCGGCTACCGGGGGGCGGGAGAGCGGAAGGCGGTGGTGGTGTCGAAGGGTTCGGGGCCGATACTCGATGTCGAGACGGCGGGAGACGAGCCTTACATGGTCGCCAAGGCGCTGCCCGAGATCTGCGTCGTGGTGGGCAAGGACCGGCGGCGGACGGGGGCGCTGGCGGTGGAGGTGTTGGGGGCGGAGGCGATTGTGCTGGACGATGGCTTCCAGTACCAACGGCTGGAACGGGAGGTAGACGTGGTGCTGGTGGACGCCCTCGCGCCGTTCGGGTATGATCTGCTTGTCCCGCGCGGTCTGCTTCGAGAACCCGCGCGCCATCTAGCACGGGCGGATGCGGTGTGGCTGACGCACTGCGATCTGGTGAGGCGCGAGGCGCTGGAGGCGATCCGAAGCCGGGTGCAGCGACTGGCGCCTCGGGCGCGGGTGTGGGAGACGATGCATGCGCCGTCGGGATTGCGCCGGCTGGAGGGAGAGGGGGAGCTAGAGCCCGGCGCGCTGCGCGGGCGACGAGTGTGTGCGTTGTCGAGCCTCGGGAATCCGCTGGCCTTCGAGCGCGGCTTGGGGCAGCTCGGGGCCGAGGTCGTGTCGGCGGTTAGGTTCCCCGATCATCATCGTTACGAGGGGGGGGAGCTGAGGCGGACGCTGGAGGCGACGGCGGCGCCGGCCGAATGGGTGGTGACGACGGAGAAGGATGCGGTGCGCCTGCCGGTGGAGGCGCTGGGAAAGCCGACCTGGGTGCTGAAGGTGGAATTGACCGGGCGCCCCGGAGGCTCGAAGCTGTCGGAGGAGTTGACTTGCCTGCTAAGCGCGAAGGGCAAGATCTGAGCCGACTCTACGGCCGGGAGCGACGCTCCGGCGTGTATGAGTGGCATAGAAGGCTGCAGACGCGTCTGGGCAATGCTATTCTGCTGTGGATGGCAAGGCGCTACCAGCGTCTGCCCGAGCGGGCCGGGTATCGGCTGGGAAGCGCGATCGGGACCGCGATGAGGTGGCTCTCGCCGCGGCACCACCGGATCGTGATGACCAATCTACGCCTGGCCTTCGGGGAGGAGAAGAGCGAGGGCGAGCTGCGGGCCATTGCGCATGGGTGCTACCGGCATCTCGGCAAGTGTTTGACGGAGTTCATCCGGCTGCCGGGGATGACTCCCGAGGAGGTCCGGCGGGTGACCGACCTGAAAGGGGCCGAGCATATCGAGGCGGCCCTGGCGAGAGGCAACGGGGCCATCATCTTGACGGCGCACCTGGGGAACTGGGAGCTGACGGGAGCGCGCCTTGCGGTGGAGGGGTATCCGCTGACGGTGATCGCGCGGCCGCAGCGGGACACGGCGCTGACGGATTACATCCTGCGCACGCGGGAGGCGGCCGGGATGCGGGTGCTGCATCGCGATTTTTCGGTGAGGCGTTCGTTGAAGGCGCTGCGGAGCAACCAAGTGGTGGGGATCTTGCTGGACCAGAACGCGGGGGATGATGGTATCTTCGTGGACTTCTTCGGGCACCCCGCTTCGACCGCGCCCGGCGCGGCCGCCTTCGCCTTGAGGACAGATGCGGTGGTGCTGCCGACGCATAGCTGGCGGAACCCCGACAACAGACTCAGCATCGTGATCGAAGAGCCGGCGCCATTGATTCGGACGGGCGATCGCGATCACGACCTGCTGGCGAACACCGCGCAGTATACGAAGATGATCGAGAGCCACATTCGCGCCCATCCGGAGCAGTGGTTTTGGCTGCATAAACGCTGGAAGAGCCGGCCGCCCGCGACGCGAGGCACGTGAGGGCTATGTTCGCGGGTGCGCGCAGCATTCTGGTGGTGAAGCTGAGCTCGATCGGCGATGTCGTGCAGTCGCTTCCGGTGGCGGCGGCGCTGCGGCGGCGATATCCGGAGGCGCACATCGCCTGGGCGGTGAAGCCGCCGGCGGCCGAGGTGGTGGCGGGGAACCCGCACCTGACGGAGACGCTGGTGGTGGGCGGGTCGGGGGCGAGCGCCGCCGGCGTGCAGTCGGTGCCGTCGTTGGGGGCTCCGATACGGCTGGCGAGAGCACTTCGGGAGCGGCGCTTCGAGCTGGCGCTCGACATGCAGGGGCTGCTGAAGAGCGCGCTGATCGCTTACCTCAGCGGGGCACGCGATCGTATCGGGTTTCGCAATCTTCAGGAGGGGGCCTTCCTTCTCAACAACCGCCGGATTGTGCCCGACCGGAGGGACATCCACGCGGTCGAGGTTTATCTCGCCTTCGCCGAAGCGGTGGGGGCGCCCGCGGGCCCGCTGGATTTCACCATTGCCACGAGCGAGCAGGATCGACGCGTGGCGGCGGAGCTGCTGGCTGATGTCGATAATCCGGTGGCGCTGATTCCGGGTGCGAGGTGGGAGTCGAAGCGCTGGCCGCCGGAGCGATTCGCGGCGGTGGCGGATGCGCTGTCCGAGGAGTTGGGGTGCACGGCCGTTGTCGTCGGGGGGGCGGGGGACCGGGAGCTGGCCGAGGGGATTGCCGCCGCCGCCCGCTCGCGGACGGTGGACTTGACCGGGAAGACGACGCTGAAGCAACTGACGGAGGTATTCCGGGGCTGTCGCGCGACGATCTCGAATGAGACGGGGCCGATGTACATATCGGCGGCCGCGGGTACGCCGACGGTGGCGATCTTCGGCCCCACGGACCCGAACCGGCTGGGTCCATATGGTGACGGGCACGCGAAGGTGACCGCGGGAGTTCCGTGCGGACCGTGTCGGAAACGGCGGTGTAAGCCGTTGAGATGTATGGAGGCGATTGGACCGGAGCAGGTGCTGGAGGCTGCGCGTGGCGTGATGGGCGGCAC
>CAZWRO010000188.1:0-4324 GCA_964635365.1 uncultured bacterium
CCGGAGCAGGCGAGGAAGGGCCCGCGCCGACCGACCCGCAGCAGCATCGGCTTGCCGCACTCCTCACACTTCTCGTCGGTCTCCGACACGGGGACGGTCATCTTTTCCATCTTCTCCTCGGCCCGGTCGACGGAGGTCTTGAAGGGTCCGTAGAACTCGCTCAGGAGGGAGACCCATTCGGCCTTGCCTTCCTCGACTCGATCGAGCTTGGACTCCATGCCGGCGGTGAACTCGACGTTGATGATGTCGGGGAAGTGCTCGACGAGCTGATCGATGACGACGAAGCCCAGATCGGTGGGACGAAGACGCTTTTCCTCCAGGTAGACGTAGCCGCGGTCCTGGATGGTGCCGATGATGGGGGCGTAGGTGCTGGGGCGGCCGATGCCGTTGGCTTCGAGGGCGCGCACGAGGCTGGCTTCGGTGTAGCGCGGGGGCGGCTCCGTGAACCGTTGGCAGAGGCTGAGGGCGAACAGGTCGAGGGCTTCTCCCTCCTTCAACTCCGGGATGGCCGCTTCTCGGTCGCGCGTGGGGTAGACGGCGCTGAAGCCGGGGAAGATTACCTTGACGCCGCGGCCGCGCAGGAGATAGGGCCCGGCGGAGACGTCTGCGGCCGTGATGCGCAAGCGGAGGTCGGCCATCTGGCTGGCGAGGAAGCGGGACCAGATGAGGCGGTAGAGGCGAGTCTGGGGCCCGTCGAGGTAGGGCTCCACCTGCTCGGGGGTGCGGGCGGGCGAGGTGGGGCGTATCGCCTCGTGTCCCTCCTGGGCGCCGCGCCTGGCGGCATGGCTTCGGGGCTTCTTCGGAAGGTAGTCCTCTCCGAACTGCTCGGCGATGACCTTGCGCGCTTCCTGCTGGGCCTCTGTCGCCACGCGGGTGGAGTCGGTGCGCATGTAGGTGATGAGGCCGGTGGGGCCTTCTTCGCCGAGCTCGACTCCTTCGTATAGCTGCTGCGCGAGGCGCATGGTCTGGCGCGCGGAGAGGTTCAGTCGGTTAGCGGCTTCTTGTTGGAGGGTGCTGGTGATGAAGGGCGCAGGTGGTCGGCGGCTCTGCTGGGAGGTCTTGAGCCGAGCCACTTGCAGGGGGGATTCCCAGATCTCCGCGCCCACCTGGCGGGCCTGCGCTTCGTCTTCGACCTTGATCTTCTTGCCGTCTTTGAGGACGAGCTTGACGCGGAAGGCGTCGGCGGCCACGCTCGGCGTCACCTCCGCGGTGATGTCCCAGAACTCGTCTGTGACGAAGGCCTGAATTTCGCGCTCGCGCTCGCAGATGAGGCGGACGGCGACGGACTGGACGCGGCCCGCGCTCAGTCCCCACTTCTTCATCTTGCGTTGGAGCAGCGGGCTGAGGGTGTAGCCGACGAGCCGGTCGAGGAGGCGGCGGGCCTGCTGGGCGTTCACGCGGTTAATGTCGATGGCGCGCGGGTTCTCGAGGCCCGCGGTGACCGCGCGGCGGGTGATCTCGTTGAACTGGATGCGCTGCGGGTCGCGGATATTGAGCGCCTCGACGAGATGCCAGGCGATGGCCTCTCCTTCCCGGTCGGGGTCGGTGGCGAGGTAGACGGCGTCGGCCTTGGCGACGGCGGCGCGAAGCTTTTTGAGGGTGGCGGCGCGCTGGCGGATGTTGAGATACTTGGGCTTGAACTGGTCCTCGACGTCGATGCCCAGAGAGCTCTTGGGCAGGTCGCGCACGTGCCCCATGGAGGCTTCAAGAACGTACTTGTCGCCGACGAACCGACCGATGGTGCGCGTCTTTGCCGGAGACTCTACTATGATGAGCGATTTTGCCATTTGCCTGCTTTGCTCAGCTCTCGCTTGACGCCAGTAGCATTGTATCTGCTATCCGACGCGCATAAACATGTTGCCCGGCAGACGCCGGACGAGCCCCTTCAGCTCCAGGGTGAGCAGGCCGGCGCTGGCGCTGGAGGAAGGCAAGTTGCAGCTATGGATAATATCATCGACATGTCTTTGCTGCAACGAAAGCGCGTGGAGGATGGAGCGCTCGTCGCCCGTGAGCCCTTCGTCGGCGGGGGCCTCTTCGACGCTGGGGACGGCCTGCGGGGCGGTCTCCACCTCCGGAAGCTGGAGTTCGTCGAGGATATCCTCTACGGAGGCGACGAGGCGGGCGCCGTCGCGCAGCAGGTCGTGGGTGCCGCGGCTGAACTCGCTGTTGATGCTGCCCGGCACCGCGAAGACCTGTCGGCCCTGATTGGCCGCCAGGTTGGCGGTCATCAGCGCGCCGCTGCGCTCGGGGGCTTCGGTGACGACGACACCGAGGCTCAGTCCGCTGATGATCCGGTTGCGCGCGCGGAAGCGCTGGGGCCGGGCGGGAGTGCCGAGCGGCACCTCGGAGATGACGGCCCCGTGGAGCACGGCCTGCTCGCGGACGTCCATGGTATCGCGCGGGTAGGGTACGTCGAGGCCGCAGGCGAGCACGCCTATGGTGCGGCCGGTCGCAGTGAGCGCGCCGCGGTGGGCGGCAACGTCGGCGCCGACGGCCAACCCACTGACGACGGTGAGGCCGCGGGCGGCGAGATCGCGGGCGAGAGTCTCAGAGACCAAGCGGCCGTAGGGAGTCACCCGGCGCGTGCCGACGATGGCGACGGCTCTCTGGTCGCGGGGCTGAAACGCCCCGCGCACGAACAGCACCGGAGGGGGGTCGTAGATTTGGCGGAGGTTGACGGGGTATTCGGGGTCGGCGATGGCGACCAGCCGAATGCCGAGCTTCTGCATGATCGCCAGCTCGGGCTCCCAGCTTCGCTGCTGGGCGTCGGCGATGCGGACCCGGTCGGAGGGTCGGAGGCGGGCGGCGCCGGCGACCGTGGAGGGGCTGGCGGACATCAGCGTGGCAGGGGAGCCGAAGTGATCCAGTAGATCGAGCGCGGTGCGCGGCGGCAGCTCCGCCGCGTTCAACGCCAGCCAGGCCTGAGTTTCGGTCACTCGTTCCTCCGCGGCGTGATGGTCCTCAGAACCCGAAGGTTTCGGTTCCTGTGAGGGCTTCCTCTGCGGACAGGAGGCTGGAGTCGGTGAGGAAGCTCCATTCATCGGCGCCCACGTTACCCCGGTAGTCGCGCGCAGTCAACCTGACGACATGAGAGCCGTCCGGCAGAGGACCCAGGTTCGCTCGGCCCACGCCGGAGCTGGCGTCGAACTCCACCTCCACGCGCGAGCCGTCCACGGTCACTTGCACGGAGGCGGCGTCAACGCCGCTGCCGTCGTCGGTGACGGAGAAGGCGATCGAGATTGGGGTGTCGCCCGGCAGGGCGGAGCCGGACTCGGGTTCGAACTGGGCGAAGCGCGGGGCGGCGGGGTCGGGTGCGGAAGCCGAGAAGCAGTAGAGATCGCCCATGCCGGTGAGGCAGTAGAGGGCGCCGTCGGCGCTGACGAGGGGCGCGTAGAGGCCGAATCGGGCGGCCTCCGGAGCGGTCTGCTCGGGGGCGCGGCAGCGATAGGCCCATCGGACCTGTCCGGTGCCGGCGTCCATGGCGTAGATCAGCCCGCTGGCGGTGCCAGCGAAGACCAGGTCGCCTATCGCCAGGGGCGGCGCTGTCATGGGGCTATCGGCGACGAACTCGGCTCCGCGGAAGGCGCGGCCGGACCGAGGGTAGAGACGGTAGACGTGGCCGTCGGCGCAGGGGACGTAGAGAGCACCCTCAAAGAGGGTGGGGATTCCGCCGACGCCGCCGGGCAGCTCGGCGGTCCAGGAGATGGCGCCGCTGCGGGCGATGCCGAAGACCGTGCGGCCGCTGGCCACGATGACGCGACGATCGGCGATGATCGGGGGAAAGGCTCTGGGGCTGCCGGAGAGGGGCGACCGCCAGCGAAGGCGTCCCTGCTCGGCGACCACGCTCTGGATGGCGCCGTCTTGGGTGAGGAAGTAGAGCATGCCCGCGGAGTAGACCGGGCCGGCGGTGGCGGGCGCGGTGAGGGAGCAAACCCATTCGGCCTGTCCCGTCGGGGGAGCGATGGAGTAGACCATTTGCTGCGCGCCGACGAAGAGGCGATTACCGACGATCAAGGGGTCGGGGCTGGGAGGGCCGGCGCAGGCGCGGCTCCAGAGCAGGCCGCCGTCGGCGGCGTTCAAGCCGTAGAGGCGGGAATCGGTGGCGCCGACGATAATCAGGTTCTCCCACACCACGGGGGAGGTGCAGACGCCGCCTTCGCCCGGCCTGAACTCCCAGAGCTGGCCGCCGGTGCGGGCGTCCAGACAACGCAAGGCGCCCGCGTGGCTGACGTAGACGCGGCCTTCCAGCACGACCACGGTGGTGGTGTTCGAAGGCTGGGCGCCCATGGAGAAGGTCCACTTGACTGAGAGCGGAGGGGTGGGC
>CAZWRO010000189.1:0-4317 GCA_964635365.1 uncultured bacterium
GCAACCAGGGGGCCGTGCCGCTCGTCACGCACGACACAACGTCGGGCGGCAAGAAGGTGGCCCTGTCGGACGTTGACGAGATGCTCGTCCAGGTCCACCAGAAGCGGCTCGCCGACCCCCGGCTGGTCAACTACGTCTGCCTGTGCGGCGTTCGGATGGCCCAGAAACTCAGCGAACTGACCGGAAGCGCCAACAGGCGACTCGACGGGACGCAAGTTGAGGCGACGAGCATCCACACGCACTACAACTTCAACGGCGTGATGATTCACAACACAGCGCTGAGCACGGCCGTCGCGGTTCAGGGCGTTCGCGGCATGAGCGAGGACAGGCTGTATCTCGTCCAGCCCGGCATTCTGAACCTGATTGAACCCGGCGGTGTCATCTGGGTGCCGTGGGACGAAAGCGGTCGCGTGTGGGACAACGTGCTGGACGGGGATGGTGCCCGAACCGACGTTTACCGCGCCGACCGGCACGTCAGCGCGAACTCGCTCATCGAGTTGCCGCGCCTGTGCGCAGCCACAACCGGGAAGAAGCCCGACTAACAAACGGAGTGAGTCGCCGCAAGGCGGATAGAAGCATGGGATGGCGGGCGGCCTCGTCCGCCCGCCACTCCCGCACGAATCGGAATCACCATGAGCATCGGCGCAATCGAGCAGGCCGCAACCGACCGCATTCTGTATGAGTACGTCCTCTCCCGCCTGGCCGACGTTCAGCCGTTTCAGGTGGCCCGCAACCCCGAATCCCACAAGTTCGTCGCCGTGGATGGTGCGAGCGGTTCCGTGCTGGTCGATTTCGGAACGGACACCGAAGCCGAGGCGGCCGAGGCTTGGCGGAAAGCGAACGCCTTGATGCTGTCCGAAGATTGGGCCGCGATGCTCGACCGTCTAATCCAAGCACAGACGCTGGGCTACGTACCGCCTGACGAGGGTGACGATGCTGATTCAGGCTGATACCAAGAAGCGCAAGGCCCGCAAGCCGCGCCACTGGAAGATGTTCCAGCACCAGTCGAACGCCCATCCCAAGAAGGTCGAGGCGGCGGCGAATGCGGCCGGCGAGAACGGTATCTACCAAGCCATTGAGCGCGACGCCCGAAAGATCGAGATGCGTGGGCCGGAATACTACACCGGCAACCGCCGCCAAATCGCCCGGCAGCACAGGCGTCTGGTAGGCGGCGTAACGGTCGGCATGTCCGGCATACCAAAGGACCGGTGGCAACAGGCGTTCGGGAGTTAGCCGTGGGCTTTACCTACACCGCCGCATCGCTTGAAGCCCAAGTCCTCCAGGAACTCGGCGGCGAGGGCGTATCGAGCAAGCAGCAAACGGCCATCCGCAACGCCCTTCGGGAGGGCCTGATCGACATCTGGCAGGCGGGCCTCTGGTCGTGGCGCAAGAGGCGGATGACCGTAACGCTGACCGCCTCGACGCCGTATCACGAACTGCCGTCCGATTACGACGCCATGAGCCTGTCGGAAATCTACCGGACGGACTCCGACGACGACGCGCACTTCATGGTTCAGGCTCCCGATGCGGTTTTTGAACGGAACTACTACGGGGCGTCGAGCGGCGAACCGGCGATGTTCCGCATCACGCGCTCCACGGTCGGCGGCACCTATGTCTCCGTCCTCGAAGGCGCGCCGCCGCCGGACGACACCTACACCTACGCCGACGTTGAATACTTCTGCTCGGCCACGCCGGTGCTCTCCTTCACGAGCGGGACGGTAGCCGACACCACGCCGAACATGCCCACGGAGTTTCACGACATCTGGCACCAGCGAGCGCTGGCCGACGCCGCCAACGTGCTCGGCCAGACGGAGAAATCGGCCTACCACATGGCCCTGTACGACAAGAAACTCGAAAAGGCCAAGAGCCGCCGGGACACCGACACGCCGAAAGGCCCGATGCGAACACCGACAATTCCATACAGCGACATGGGACGGCTTCGCTGGCCCGGTTGCTGAGAAACAAGCAGAGGAGGGAAGGACAGGAGTGGTCTTATGACTATGAATGCCGGGTCCGTGGTCCACGACCTGACGCCGGAACACTACAACAGGTCCGTGACCGAAACGTCGTTTGGTCGTCTGTACGAAACGGACTCGTCCAACACCAGCAACGTGCCGTGGGATGTCGCCCTCAAGGCGCTTCTGCGGACCGTTTCCGAGTTGGACGGCATTGCCGCCTCGACGGCCGAGATTAACGTGCTCGACGGCATGGTGGCTTCATCTGCCGAACTGAACGTGCTCGACGGGATGATAGCCTCGTCCGCCGAACTCAACGTTCTCAGCGGCATGACGGCCTCGTCCGCCGAGTTGAACACGCTGGACGGCGCCGAGGGATACTCTCTCGGCCACGTCGCGTCAAGTGCGCAGCAGATAGCCGAATCGACAATGGCAACGACCGGCGGCTCCGTCGCGTGGGCAACAGGCCTTACGGGCATCGAGTCGGTCATCGTGACGCCTATCCGCATCACGGCCGCACCGGGAACCTCGTGGGCCTGTGTCACCGCCACGTGGACGGGCGCCACCGTGACGCTTGACCAGTGGAGACCAACGAGCGGCACGAACACGACGCTTATTCGAGCGGACACGACGGAACGCACCTACAGCTGCATTGCCGTCGGCACCTGAGCCGACGACAAAGCCGAGGAGGGAGTAATGGCGAAGGTTCTGTACGTTATCGGGGACGGCATTGGCAACATCGTACATTGCCTCCCCGCGATTGAGGCGATTCGGTCGCTCGGCCACGATCTGACGGTTGCGGTCATCAGTTCATGGCCGGACATCGTCGAACTCATCGACCACGACAAGGTTGTTTACGGCGAGGTCGATGGCGATTGGTTCGACCACGTTTATGCCTCACCGACATCGGCGTGGATTATCCGGGACAACTCGCGGCCCTATGTGAACGTTCCGCGCGCCCCCCACGCCCTGGCGGAAGTGAGCGAGGTGGACGGCAACCTCTGGGTTGCCCGCGAACTCGGTTACAACGGCCCGACGCCGCCGGGCAAGCCGAAGTGCGCAGCCTCCTCGCCCGTTGAGGGCGATTACCTCGTAATCGCCCCCGGCTTCCAGAAACGCAACGATGACTGGGCCAAGAAAGCCTATCCCCACTGGAAGGAAGTCGCAGAAGTTCTTTGGAAAGTGAATAGTCGGCCGGGGGAAGGCGCGAGTCCCCCGGTCGTATTTGCAGGCACGGCCGAGGACTCCGAACCCTGGATGGATGAACTCGGCACGAATCTGTGCGGCAAGACGAGCCTCTGGGAACTCTCCGGCCTCCTGAAAAACGCGGCGGTTGTCTGCGGCGTGGACAACGGCCCGACGGCGATTTCGGCGGCACTCGACGTGCCGACCGTGGTGCTCTGGGGGCCGACGCACATGGCCAAGAACCACAAGCACGGCGCGCGCGTGACGAACATCACCGCCTCGATTGCCTGCCGCCCCTGCCAGTTCGCCGAACGCTGGGTGCATTGTCCGAGCAACCAGTGCATGTTGCGCATCCGCCCGAAGACCGTGGCGGCGACCATCCTGCGAGAGGCGGGCGTTGAAGGCGCCGATACAACCGTTCCGGTCTTCAAGCGACCCGAACACACCAGCAAGCACGGCGTCATCGTGATTGGGGCAGGGCGGTCGGGCACGAACATGGTCACGGAGATGCTTTCCCTGTCCGACGGCCTGAAGCCGACCGTTCCGCATGAGGCCCGCCATCTTGTCGAGATGCAGGACTTTGCCGCCGGCTGCGTGACCAAGTGCGACACCCATTACATCACGAAGTGGGTTCAGCTCCGCGACTTTCTCGAACGATGTCCGCACGTCAAGATAGTCTGGACGATACGCGACCCGCGCGACATGGCGCTGTCGAAAATGCGTCGCGGCATCCCCTATTCGCTCGGCGGCGACGGCGCGGGCGAGGCGGACAAGGAGGGGGAAATCGCAATAGCCGAGCAGTTGGCCGACGACGCCATTCCCGAACTCTGTGTTGCCGACATCGAACACATGAGGCACCTGCACGAGCGATTCAAGGCGTCCGACCTCGGCAACCGCCTGCTCGCCGTGGGCATGGAGGACGTGCTCGTTGACCCGGAGGGAACAGCGAGGGCCTTGTGCCGGTTCTGCGACGCCCACTACGAACCGGAGATGCTGGAGTTCTGGAAATACATGCGCGTGCCCGCGAAGCGCGAGCGGTACAACGGCATCGACCTTACGCAACTCGGCCTGTGGAAGCGCTGGCGCGACGTGTATGACGGATTCTTCCGCGACCGCAACGACATCCGCGACATCTTTCGCAAACTGGCGCCCGTCATCGAGTATTTCAAGTACGAGT
>CAZWRO010000190.1:0-4280 GCA_964635365.1 uncultured bacterium
GGCAGGAGAGGCACTCCTGCCCTGCGAATCATTGTGGTGGGCGAGAGCGTTGGAGCGGAGTCTCACTGTGGACAAGAAGGTTCGCCGCGCGCTGGAGAAGATCGTCGGTCGGCCAAACGTCTTGACTGAGCCGGCCGACTTGCTGCTGTATGGCTACGATTCTTCGACGATCATCGGAAACCCCGATGTCGTGGTGCTTCCAGGCTCGACGGAGGAGGTGGCTCGCGTCGTCGAGGTCTGTTCCGAGCGCAACCTTCCCTTCGTGCCCAGGGGCGCGGGGACCAACCTTTCCGGCGGGTCCGCGCCGACCGAGGGCGGGGTCGTCATTGGACTCAGTCGGCTCACTCGGGTCCTGGAGATCGACGCTCAGAATCTGCGGGCGGTTGTCGAAGCCGGCGTCGTGAACCTCGACCTTCAGGTCCTCTTGGCGCCGCACGGCCTCCAGTTTTGTCCCGACCCCGCGAGCCAGAAGGTATCCACCATCGGCGGCAACGTCGCCGAGAACGCGGGCGGCCCCCACTGCTTGAAGTACGGCGTAACCCTCAACCACGTGCTCGGCCTGACGGTGGTGCTTCCCTCCGGCGAGGTGCGCCGATTCGGCGGCAAAGCAGTGGACTGCCCGGGCTTCGACTTGGTGGGAGTCATGGTTGGGTCAGAGGGAACCCTCGGCCTCGTGACGGAGATGGTCCTGCGCCTCCGGCCGCTGGCGGAGGAGGTGCAGACTATTCTGGCCCTCTTCGACCGACTGGAGGACGCCGGGGAAGTCGTCTCACGCATCATCGCAGAGGGCATGGTACCCGCCGCGCTCGAAATCATGGACCGACAGACGATAGCCGCGGTCGAGGCCTCCTTCCCCTCAGGCCTGCCGCTCGACGTCGAAGCCGTGCTGCTGATCGAGCTCGACGGTATCCGCGAGTCCCTGGAGTCCCAGGCGAAGCGCTGCGTGGCGATCTGCCGCGAGCTCGATGCGCGCCGCGTAGAGGTCGGGCAGACCCCCGAAGAGCGGGAGCAGCTTTGGTCCGCGCGACGCTCCGCCTACGGAGCGACCGCCAGGCTGTCCGCCGCCATTCTGGTGAACGACGCCACCGTGCCGCGCACGCAGATAGCGAGTGTGCTCCGGCAGATGCAGGAGATCGAGAAGCGCCACGGAGTCCGGATCGGGAAGCTCTTCCACGCCGGCGACGGAAACCTTCACTGCAACATCCTCTACGACCCGGACGATCCCGACGACTTCGCCCGCGCCGAGGCCGCCAGCGAGGAGATCTTCCGCGTTTGCGCGGAGGCGGGAGGCACCATCACTGGCGAGCACGGCGTGGGGGCCGAGAAGACGCAGTTCATGCGGCTGCTCTACTCCACCGAAGACCTCGAAGCGCAGCGAAGGATCAAGTCTGTGTTCGACCCGAAAGGCCTGGCCAACCCGGGGAAAGTGCTGCCGCCGCCTGTGCCAGCCGGAGAGCAAGCAGATGAGCACCCTCGCCGGCAAGCTTGAAAGCATTGCGGCCGTTGTTGGAGACGATCAGCTCGTCACCGACACGGAGGCGGTAGCGCAATATCGGGTGGATGGACAGCAGCCGCTCGGGGTGGCTTCCCCGGCGACGGCCGAGGAAGTCGCGGCCGTTCTGCGGGCCGCGCGCGAGGCCGGCTTCTCCGTCCTGCTGCGGGGAGCAGGACGCGATCTGCACCTCGGGAGCGTGCCGGGACCTATCGGGCTAGTCCTATCCCTCGCCCGCCTGGACTCCGTTGTCGAGTACGATGCCGACAACCTGACGATCACCGCTCAGGCCGGCGTGACCTTGGAGAAGCTCCAGAGCCTGGTGGGAGAGCGAGGACAATTCCTCCCGCTCGACCCGCCCAGCGGCGACGCCGCCACGCTCGGAGGCATCGCGGCCGGCAATCGCAGTGGATCGCTCAGGATGGCCTATGGCCCACCGCGGGACCTGGTGATTGGCTCCCGCGTCGCCCTCGCGGACGGATCGCTGGTGAAGACCGGCGGGAAGACGGTCAAGAACGTGGCCGGTTACGAGCTCGGCAAGCTATTCATAGGCTCTCTCGGCACCCTCGGCGCCATCGTCGAGCTGACCGTACGGCTCGTCCCCAGGCCCGAAACCCGCCTCCTCTTGGCGACTTCGCTGCCGCTTTCGGAGGCGGCTTCGGTCGCCGCCCAATTGCTCGCCTCGCGATTCGAGATCAACTCGTTGGCGATCGTCAACCGTGCCGCCGCGCGGCAAATCGGGAGCGCGCTGCCGCTGACCGACGCGGCCGATAAGCACGTTCTCCTCGTCGGCCTCGCGGGGAGAAACGAGGCCATCGACCGCCAGGAACGGGAAACCCGCGCACTCTTGCCGAACGGATTGGCTCGGGTAGACGGCGCCGGGGTCGGTGACGTGTGGGAGCGAGTGAGGCGTCTCGCTTATCGCGCGGAGAGCGACCATAGCGCGAAGCGCGACTGTTCCGGAAAGGTCAACGCGACCCTATTGCGGGTGAACGTCCCGATTGCCCGGGTGCAAGCGATGCTCGATCTGGTTTCCTCGCGGCAAGGATGGTCTGGGCTCGGATACGTCGGAGATGGCATCGTCTACGCCTCCCCTCCGCCGGATCTCGACCCGATGGAGGCGAGGACTCACCTCGAGGAGATTCGGGGGCGCGCAGAACAGCTCGGTGGGTTCGCGATACTGGAGTCGGGGCCTGTCGATCTGAAACGCCGGTTCCCCGTGTGGGGGGAGAACCTACCGAACCTCGATCTCATGCGGGAGCTCAAGCAGAGCTACGACCCCACCGATACGCTGGGCTGTGGGCGGTTTGTGCTCGGCCCATGAACGAGAGGCAGGTTACAATATGAGCGAGAGGCAGGTTACAAAAGGAAGGAGGGACAAGCCGGGGCGAGGGGGGGGTACGGCCTGTCCCTCCGTTGGACGACGCCGTCCTTTTTCAGCTATGACAGTTATTTCAGTTATCAGATCGTCTGTTGAGTATCCCGGGCGAACAGCGCCGCCTGTACAGACTATCTACCCCGCCCGGGAGCAGGGCAAACCACTTCTGTTTTCGGTGGAGCACAGCAACCCAGTGGAGGCCGCAGGATTTGTCGAACAATTCCGACAATACCTTCCCCGACTCTCTCCTGGTCGCTATGAGGGATGATATGAGTACAAGAATTGCCGTAGCCGGCAAAGGCGGTGTCGGAAAGACGACGTTGAGCGCAGCTCTCGCACGGTCAATGTCACTATCCGAAGACAAAGTGCTGGCCGTCGACGCCGACCCAAACAACTGCCTGGGGCGAGCCCTGGGCTTCCCCGACGAGCTGCTCGCCTCGCTCACGCCCATCTCCGAGATGAAGGAGATGCTGGCCGGGCGCGCAGGCCAAGACCAGGGCGGAAGCTTCTTCAGCCTCGATCCGCCGGTCGAAGACCTGTTGTCTGACTACAAGGTGGAGTATGGCGGCCTGTCCCTGCTGGTGATGGGAACCATCGATGAGCCCGGTGCGGGGTGTGTCTGCCCGGAAAGCACGGTCCTCAAAGCGCTCATGCGACACCTTGTGGACTTGCCCGACACCTCCGTGATTGTGGATATGGAGGCCGGGCTCGAACATCTCGGCCGCGGCACGGCTCAACATGTCGGCGCGCTTCTCATCGTGGCCGAACCCAGCATCGCCAGCGCTCGCACCGCCGCGCGCATCGCGCGACTGGCGACCGGCCTGGGCCTGCGAGTCCCCGGCGTCGTCGTCAACAAGGTTTCGTCTCCCGAGGTCGTGGAACGGCTGCGTTCCCATCTCGATGCTCTCGACGTAATCGCCACACTTCCCGCCGACTCGGCCGTGGCGGCCTCCGAAGCGCTCCCGACCTCCGGCCCCTACCTCGAAGCCGTCGAGGCCCTGCGGCAAGAGCTGGCAAAGCGACTGCCCGCGAAGGAGAGGTGAAATGGGACGCACGATCGCAGTGACCGGAAAGGGCGGCGTCGGCAAGACAACTTTCACCGCTCTCCTGATCCGTCTCTTGGTCGAGAGCAAACAGGGCGCGGTGCTGGCCGTCGATGCCGACCCCAACCTCAATCTCGACGCGGCCCTCGGCCTGACACTCGTCGACACCGTCGGCGATCTGCGAGAGGAGGGGCTGGACCGCGCGCAGTCGCTTCCGGGCGGCATGGCAAAGGCCGAGTTCCTGCAACTGCGCGTTCAGCAGGCGCTGGCCGAATCCGAAGGGTTCGACCTGCTGGCGATGGGCCGACCCGAGGGGCCGGGATGCTACTGCTTTGCCAACTCGATCTTGCGGGCCTGCGTGGACAAG
>CAZWRO010000191.1:0-4266 GCA_964635365.1 uncultured bacterium
GGGGCTGGGGGTGGGGCTGGTGGTTGCGCGCGAGTCGAGCTGGATGAACCTCCCTTGGCTGTGTTTGGGGCTGGGAGTGGTTCCGGCGGTGACGACGGCGCTGGTGGTGAAGTCGTTGGCGGCGGGGGGGTGGCCGGACAAGCTCGCCGGCGGGGCGAAGTGGTGATGGGGCGAGGATCTCTTTGGGGCGCGGCTGCGCTGCTGTCCGCCGTTTTCGCCACGACTCCGGTGGCGGCGTCGGAGGAGGGGGGTATGCCTCATCCGCAGACGTGGCTGGATTGGCTGTTCTCGGTGCGAGTGGCCGGCCACACGGTGGTGTCGGACGCGGCGATGCTGGCCTTTGCCTGGTCGCTGGTGGCCATCGTGCTGCTGACGATGATCGCGGTGCTGGGGACCCGAAGGGTGTCGATGAGGCCGCGGGGGATGCAGACGGCACTGGAGATGGTGGTGGGGGGGATGCGGAGCATGGTGGTGAGCGTGATGGGGCCGAGGGGGGTGGAGTTCGTGCCCTTCATCGGGACGCTGTTCCTCTACATCGCGTTCATGAACCTGATGGGGCTGGTGCCGGGGTTCATGTCGCCGACATCGAACTTGAGCATCACGGCGGGGCTGGCCGTGGTGGTGTTTGCGACGGTGCAGTACTACGGGTTTCGGGAGCAGGGGTTCGGTTATATGAATCACTTCCTGGCGGGGGTGCCGAGGCAGTTCCCGTATGTGTTGCTGGCGCCGCTGGTCTTCGCGGTGCACCTGGTGGGGGAGGTGTTTCGGCCGGTGACGCTGGCGCTTCGTCTCTTCGGCAATCTGATGTCGGAGGAGACGGTGGTGCTGATTCTGATCGGGCTGGTGGTGGGGCTGGCGCGGCATTGGATGCCGGTGCCGGTGCAGTTGCCGAACATGATACTGGGGATGCTGGTATCGGTGGTGCAGGCGGCAATCTTCTCGATGTTGACGGCGGTGTATTTAGCCGGCGTTTTGCGTGAGCCGGAGGCGGAGCACGGTTAGACCGGGCGCCTCGGGGAAACGAGTCGAAGAGGAGGAAGGAAGCAATGGAGCTATACTTGCTTGGACTGGTGCTGGCGACGGGGCTGGCGGTGGCGATTGCGGCAGTTGCGGGAAGCGTGAGTCAAGCGCGCGCGATTGTGGCCGCTCTGGAGGCAACGGCGCGGCAGCCGGAGGCCGGGGGACGGTTGTTCACGTTGATGATCCTGGGCCTGGCGTTCATCGAGTCGCTGACGATCTACGCGCTGGTGATCAGCTTTATGCTGTGGGGGAAGCTTCCGTCGGCGGAGGAAGTGCTGCGCGTGGTTGGGGGGAACTGAGAGACGAGGGTTAGCGGAAGCGCGAGGTAGGAGAGATGGCCGAAAGCGGAAGCCCGCTGAGCCTTGACCCGGCGGTACTGCTGCTCCAAATCGTCGGCTTCGTGATCCTGTTTCTGCTGCTGCGGCGGTACCTGTTCGGGCCGCTGCTGGAGGTGATACGGCAACGGGAGCGCGAGGTGGAGGAGGGGTTGAAGGCGAGCAAGCGCGCGAAGGAGGAGCTGGCGCGCGTGGACGAAGAGAAGGCGCGGGTGCTGGCCGAGGCGCGGGAGCAAGGACGGGAGCAGGTGCGCCGCGCGGTGAGGGAGGGAGAGGAGGCGCGGGAGCGCCTCTTGAGCGACGCGCGGGAGGAAACGAAGGGGCTTCGCCAGCGAGCGCGCGAGGCGGTGGAGCTGGAGCGTGAGGAGGCGATGATTCAGCTTCGGCGGGAGGTGGTGGACCTGGCGCTGCTGGCGGCCAGCCAGGCGGTGGTGGGTCGGCTGGACGAGAAGCAGCAACGGGCGGTGGTGGATGACTTCATTTCGGGTCTGGAGCAGGAGCAATGAGAGATCGTCGGGCGGCGGCGAGATATGCGGAGGCGCTGTTCGACATCGCCCGCGATGAGGACGGAGTGGAGGCGGTGCGCGCGGAGCTGGTGGAGCTGGTGCGGGTGATCGAGGCGACTCCGGAGCTGCAAGTCCTGCTCCGGCGGCCGGACTTGGAGGCGGAGCGAAAGCTGGGTCCCGTGCGAGCGGTGCTGGGCGGGAAGTTCACGGAGACGGTGATGGCTCTGGTGGAGGGGCTGCTGCGGCACCAGAGGGGCGACTCGGTGGGGGCGGTTTCGGAGGTGTTCGGCGAGCTGGCCGACGCCGCGGCCGGGGTGGTGCGTGCGCAGGCGGAGACGGTGGTGGCGCTGACGGCGGAGCAGCGGGCGCGGCTGGTGGGCGCGCTGAGTCGGATCACGGGTAAGAAGGTGGAGCTGAAGGAGCGGATTGCGCCGGAGATTCTGGCGGGGCTTCGCCTGCGGGTGGGGGATCGATTGATCGACGGAAGCGCGGTGGGTAGGCTGGAACGGATGCGGGAAGAGCTCATGAACGTGCAAGGATGGAACCGGTGAAGATCAGGCCCGACGAAGTCAGCGCGGTGATTCGCGAACAGCTAAAGGACTTCGGCGCGGAAGCGCAGATGACAGGAGTGGGGCGGGTGCTGCAGGTAGGCGATGGGGTGGCGCGCGTGTATGGGCTGCGCGAGGCGATGATGGGGGAGATGATCGAGTTTCCGGGCGGGATATATGGGCTGGCCCACAACCTCGAAGAGGACAACGTGGGCTGCATCTTGCTGGGCCGGGACACGACGATCAAAGAAGGGGATGTGGCGAAGACGACGGGGCGGATCATGCAGGTGCCGGTGGGGGAGGCTCTGCTGGGCCGGGTGGTGAACGCGCTGGGGGAGCCGGTTGACGGGCGGGGGCCGGTGGCGACGCGGGAGCAGAGGCCCACGGAGACGCGGGCGCCCAACGTGGTGGAGAGGCAGCCGGTTAAGGAGCCGCTGCAGACCGGCTTGAAGGTGGTCGATTCGATGACGCCGATAGGGCGGGGTCAGCGGGAGCTGGTGATTGGGGACCGGCAGACGGGGAAGACGGCGATCGCGGTGGACACGATTATGAACCAGAAGGGGCAGGACTGCTTCTGTATTTATGTGGCGATCGGGCAGAAGCTGTCTACGGTGGCGCGGGTGGCGCACGTGTTGGAGCAGGCGGGGGCGATGGAGTACACGACGATCATGACGGCGACGGCGGACGATCCGGCGGCGCAGCAGTATCTGGCGCCGTATGCGGGGTGCTCCATGGGGGAGTACTTCCGGGACCGGGGGCAGCACGCGCTGGTGATCTACGATGATCTGACGAAGCACGCGCATGCCTACCGGCAGATCTCGCTGCTGCTGAGGCGGCCGCCGGGACGGGAGGCGTTTCCGGGAGACATCTTCTATCTGCACGCGCACTTGCTGGAGCGGGCGGCGAAGCTGAACGACGAGTTGGGCGGGGGATCGCTGACGGCGCTGCCGATAGTGGAGACGCAGGAGGGGGATTACGCGTCGTATATCCCCACGAATATCATCTCGATCACCGACGGGCAGATTTACCTGGAGCGGGATCTGTTCTTTTCCGGCTTCCGTCCGGCGATGAACGTGGGCACGTCGGTGTCGCGGGTGGGTGGGGATGCGCAGACGCGGGCGATGAAGCAGGTGGCGGGAATGCTGCGGCTGGACTTGGCCTACTATCATGAGCTTCAGGCGTTTGCGCAGTTTGCCACGGAGCTGGACCGGACGACGCGGGCGCAGCTGGCGCGGGGGGAGCGCATGATGGAGCTACTGAAGCAGCCGCAGTATGCGCCGATGTCGATGGCGGAACAGGTGGTGGCGGTCTACGCGGGCACGCAGGGGTACTTGGACGAGCTGGAAGTGGGGCGGGTGGACGAGTTTGGCGACGAGCTGGTGAGGTTCGTGCGGGAGCAACACCCGCGGGCGCTGCAGTCGATTCGGGAGACCGGGGAGCTGAGCGAGGAGACGGAGACGGAGCTGAAGCAGGCGATCGAGGACTGCTTGGAGCGTTTCCGCGGGGCGGCCTCCGGGGATCCGGAGAAGGCTGAGCCGGAGTGATCTCGACGCGCGACATCAAGCGGAAGATTCGCACCGTCCAGAACATTGAGCAGATCTGCCGGGCGATGAAGACGGTGGCGTCGATTCGGCTGCAACGGATGGAGCAGTGGCTGGACCGGTCGCGGCCGTACCGCCAACGACTGGCGGGGCTGGTGAAGCGGGTGGCGGCGGTGACGGAGGAGCATCCGTTTCTGCAGGCGAGAGAGGTGAGGCGAACGGGGCTGGTGGTGGTGACGAGTGACCGGGGGCTGTGCGGGGGGTACAACGCGAACACGATACGGCGCGCGCTGGCCGCGGGGGACCCGGAGGGGAC
>CAZWRO010000192.1:0-4254 GCA_964635365.1 uncultured bacterium
AGAAATGGATATCTGGCTGTCAAGCTGTTTGGTTCGCCACTACCCGGGATCGCCTGCGAGGAAGCAAGAGGCGCTGACTGTGGAGGGGGCGCGGGGCGAACAGGTCGCATTTCAGGTGGCCTTCCGCACGGGTGACCGCGCGCTCAAGGTGTCGGTTGCGGCCGACGCTGCGGAGGCGCTGCCGGTTGAGGTTCGGCGCGTCGGGTATGTGCCGGTGCCTCACCATAACACGGAGACGCCGCTCGAGGAACTGGACGGAGTCGGCCATGTCCCCGGCTATGTGCCCGATCCGCTGCTTCCGGAGACGATGGTTCACGCCGGGCCGCATGAGACGAACGCGTTTTGGATTACGGTGCGACTTCCCGCGGACGCGCGCCCCGGCTCCTATCCAATCGAGGTATCGCTGACGCCGGAGGGGGAAGATCCCGTCAGTCTGGCGGCGACGGTCGTGGCGCACGAGGCGGTGCTTCCGGCGCGACGCGATTTCGCGGTCACGCAGTGGTTCTATTGCGACGCGCTGTGTGACTGGTATGGAGTGGAGCCGTTCGAGGAAGCCTTCTGGCCGATCGTCGAGAAGTACCTGGCGAATCTGGCGGGGCATCACCTGGACACGATACATACGCCCATCTTCACGCCTTCCACCGATGGCGTGAAACGGCCGAACCAGTTGCTGGAGGTGCGACGCGAGGGCGATCGCTACAAGTTCGACTGGAGCCTGGTCCGCCGATGGGTGGAGACGGCCAAGAGCCAGGGGCTGTCGCGCTTCGAATGGGTGCACCTTTTCACGCAGTGGGGCGCGAAGTATGCGGTCCGGATTTACGAGGGCCGCGGCGCGAGCGAGAAGCTGCTGTGGGACCCGGAGACTCCGGGAGTCTCGCCGACCTACCGCGGCTTTCTCAGTCAGTTCCTGCCCGAGTTCAAGCGTTTCCTCGACCAAGAAGGGCTGCTGGACAGCAGCTTCTTCCACCTGTCGGATGAGCCACACGGCGAGGAGCACCTGGACAACTACCGGGCGGCGCGGCAGATGCTGAGGGAGTTGGCGCCGTGGATGAAGGTGATGGATGCGATCTCGGACATCACCTTGGCCCGAGAGGGGCTGACCGATATCCCGATTCCGCTGATCGCGGAGGCGCCGCAGTTCCTGCGCGAGGGGTACCCCGCCTGGGTCTACTTCTGGGGCGGTCCGCGGGGCCGTCACGCCCAGCGTTTGGTGGACACTCCGCTCGTGAAGACGCGGATGCTGGGGTGGATCTGCTACCGCACGAAGGCGCGCGGCTGCCTGCACTGGGGCTACAACTATTGGTACAAGAGCCAGACGAGGGAGATGATCGATCCCTATCAGGTGCTGGACGCGCATTGGTGGCCGGGCTGGTCTTACGGCGACCCGTTCGTCGTGTACCCCGGCGAGTCCGGGCCCGTGGATTCGTTACGGTGGGAAGTCTACGCGCAGGGCCTTCAAGACTACGCTTTGCTTCAGGGCGCCGGCGTCGATCCGGGCGATCCCATGCTGGGGGAGATTCAAGACTACGCCGACTTCCCACGTGACGAGAGTTGGATCGACCAGCGGCGAAGCAAGCTGCTGGCAATGCTCGCGGAGAAGTGAGAGGCCGCCAGCGCACAGGTGGAGTGCCGTGAGGTGACGGACGGCGTCGCGCGCACCTATCCAACGGCTACCTCGACCACGCGCTTGTACGTGCAGATCTCCTCCCCCGGCCTCACCATGCGCAGGCCCGAGCTCGGCCCGATAGACGGCGGCGTGCCGTCGTAGGGCGCGCGCACCGACTGCAAGGCCTCAAACCGGTCCAGCCCCCGCACCTGGCACAACAGGTCGCCTTTCTTCACCGGCTCCCCCACCCGGCGGCAGGTGGTCAGGTAGCCCTCTTTCCGCGCCCTGAAGATGCGCACCGGATCCGCTCGCCTCACCACCACCTGCGTCCTCGGGGACCGCGGCCTCCCCGCCAGCATGCCGAGGTGCTTGAGCATGTTGTAGATCCCGCGCACGCCGTTATCCAGCATGTCGTAGGTGATATCCCGGCCGGGGCTCATTTCCACCAGGATCGAAGGCGTGTCGGTGAGCGGAGGCGCGACCATGAAGAGCAGCCCTGCGGCGTAGGATTTCTCGTCTTGGAGGTCTACCAGCGGCGCGCCGAAGGCCTTCGCCAGCGCGACGCTGCCTGGGTGGCCGTCGAGCGCGGCCGCGAAGTAGTAGTCGCAGATGCGGCAGCAATGCAGGTCCACGATCGCGTCCACCTGCCGGCAGATGTGCTCGAAGATCGCATACGTGATCTTCTCGATCAGGTTGCCGTCCGACCTCCCGGGCCAGACTCGATTGGAGTTGATGCGGCCGAGCCGCTTCTTCTGCTGAGGCGAGACGAGGCGGCTGTGCTTCTTGAGGCCGTTCGCCCAGGCCGCGTGTACGGGATTCGCTATCGGCGACACCACCACCGTGCCCCGCAGCTTCGCCAGGTCCAACCCGCTCATCACCTCGCGGACGACCTCGACACCCATGAACTCGGTCGGGTGCTGAAGTGCCTGGAGGTAGATCGTCGGCCCCGGCCGCTCGCCTTCAAGGATGGCGACCGGAATGTGCACCTCGTCGACCAGGAGGCTGCCGCGCACCGTCTGGCCCCGGCGTGAGCGCACGCTGCCGATCCGCATGTCATAAGCTCCTTGCCCAAACGCTTCCGCGCGCCTTCTGTGCGGCTCGTGTCCGGTCCTGCCGGCGGCGCCGGCACCACAGGCTCTTGCGAGCTATGCTATACTGCCCGCAGACTGGAGGAGGAGGCTTTCCATGTCGGAGATTCGATATCGGCTGACCGGCGGCCTGAGCGAAGCACAGATCGATCGGATGCATGAGGAGGCGGTGCATCTCTGCGGGTCGGTGGGCCTCAGCGTTCCGCACGAGGGGATCCGTAGCAGGGCACTTGAGCACGGTGGCGTCAGCGAGAAGGGGGAGACGCTGTTCTTCTCGCCGGAACTGGTGGAGGTCGCGCTGGGTGCGATCAGCTATCCGGAGGAGATGTGGAAGGCCGACTTCCAGGTTGTTTCCGGGGCTTATGAGCTGAACGTGCTCGACTTGGAGACGGAGGAGATTCGCCCCGCGTTGCTGGAGGATCTGCGCCTGCTGACGAAGCTGCAAGACGCCTTGGGGTTTGTCGGGAGCGCGCCCGTGAGGCCGACCGATGTGCCCGAGCCACTCCAGGAGATAATGGAGTACAAGGTCACGTGGGAGAACAGCCGGTGGATTTCCGGCACTGACTACGAGGCGAACGAGAAGTCCACTCCGGAGTCGGCGGAGTTCATCTACGAGATGTCTCAGGTGGCAGCGAGGCCGTTTCACCTGGAACTCTGGATCAAGAGCCCCTTCCGCACCGCAGCCACCGAGCTGGAGATCCTGTACCGGTTCTTGGACCGCAAGGCCCCGATGTTCGCGGCCACCATGCCCATCGCGGGAGCGACGGCGCCTCTCTTCTGGCCGGGGGCGTACGTGCAGAGCATGGCGGAGCTGTGGTCGGGAGTTACGCTGCTGCACACGTTGAACCCGGAGGTTCCGGTGCAGGCTTTGGTGATCGACAGCATCCGGGCCTATCCGTTCGATATGAAGACGGCCAGCTTCGTTTATGGATCACCTCAGGACGTGCTCGCGACGCTCTTCCAGGTCCAGCTCAACGCCCGCTACGGTATTCCGGTGGTGGCCAAGTCGCTGCTGACGAATGCCTGCCGGCCCGACGCGCAAGCCGCGGCCGAGAAGGCCTCCCACACCATGGCGGCGGCCCTCGCCGGGGCGCGCATCTTCACCAACGCGGGGTTGCTGGCGATCGACGAGATCTACTCCGCGGAGCAGGCCGTGATAGACGCGGAGATCGTGAAGCACTGCCGCGAGGTAACGCGACCTCTGCGCTTCGACGATGAGACCCTCGGCGTCGAGGCCATTAAAGACGTCGGCGTCGGGGGGAGCTTCATCAACCACGATTCCACCCTGGACCATTGGCAGGAGGTGGCCGAGCGGCCGGTGCTCTTCGAGCGCCCTTCCTTCAGTCAGTGGCTGGAGGGCGGAGCGGTGAGCCTGGGCGATCGCGCCCGGGCCTGGGCCAAGGAGCTGATTGCCAATCACGGCTACTCGCTGCCCGAGGAGGTGACTCGGGAGCTGGACCGCATCGTGAAGCGGGCCGAGCGGGACCTGCTGGGGTAGCTTCCCGCAGCGCATTCACGACTGGGAGCAGGCGGGCCGACCCAGCCTGGGCGACCGCGTGA
>CAZWRO010000193.1:0-4254 GCA_964635365.1 uncultured bacterium
CCTGGGACAGGTGTTCCTCCAGCATCCTGCGGCTGAAGCCTGGTTCGCTCCACGGGATCTTCTCCTCTCCAGACCACGGAACAGGCGATCCCGAGCTATTGACTAGGTCGATGAGGGTCATCACAGGTGAACTCCCGGACATCCGACAGTGTCACACTCGCCTTCCGCCCACGGTTCGCCGTGCTGGAGGCGCTACCGCGTCTACCGGTCCACTGCCTCGTGGCGGAGAGTGCCGCAGGGCTGCCGCAGGCGGTCAAGAACGCTCCTCACGGGCCCGGCGACCCCGACTCCATGTGCCTTGTCACAGTCCTACCAAGGCCGTGTTACCTACGCGACAGGATTGGGCCCTCTCCGTCTCTTGACAGGCCTCCCAAACCAATGTGAGGGTCACGGGCTGCGTGCAGTTAGCTTCGCAGGGCCTTGGCCGCCTGCCCGATCCAGCGTATGTTCTCCACGCGGACATGGCCATAGTTGTAGAAGACGCAGGCCGCGACATCTGCCTCGCGGATCCGGGAGGCCTTCGCCACAAGATTGGCCATGTTGGGCGCGTCTGGGGGATAGGCCCGGAGCGCCATGCGAAGCGCGCACCTGCTGCCGACTTTGTCGCTCGCCGCGGCCAAGTCAACCGACACCTGTTGGGGATCACGGTAGTAACCAAGCAGGGTAAGTGCGTCGCAGGGGATACTGAGCTGAGCTAAGTCGGCACCCTCCGCCCACGCGCGCGCCACGGGCGCGGTCAGCGATGGAATGACATGGAGCGTCACACCCCTGGCCAGGTCCTCTCTCGCCGCCGCCAACAGGGAAGTGACCGCAGCCGTGCGGACCTGGAGATAGGCGCCAAAGGCCTCGTCATCGAAGAGCGGTCCTTCTGCGCTCTCGCCCTCGCGCGCCTGGATCTCCCCGGAGAAGAAGGCCGCCAGCTCACGGCGAACCGACTGCCGGACCGCGTCCGCCTCCACACCGGCCTCCCGCGCCTTCTGCTGGCAGTGGGGACAGAAGCAGAGAGCCAGCAGGAGGTCGTGGTAAGGGTCGATATCGAAGGCGTAGAACTCGTGGTGAAACCCATGCTGGAAGGCCCCGAATCCGATCGATTCGAGGTCTATCGAGTCCACTCCGCAGCCGTGTGAGATGTCGCCCACGAGCGCCCGCAAGTACTCGACGACGGCCGGATTGGCCGGACACAGGCGAGCGATATCGTGATCTCCGTAGGCATTGACCACGGTGGCCTCGGGCGAGGCCGCGCCGAGCCGCGAGTTGTGGAGCGCCACAGTCCATGCGCTGAGATGCAGGCCGCGGCGGTGGGCACTCTCGGCGAGTTCTGGAAAGAAGTCGCGCTCCGTGGCCAGCGAACTTGGTCGGGGCTGCAGCAGAAGGCGGGAGTAGCGGCTCGCATCCGGCCTGAAGTACGTCGTCCCATCCTCGCAGAAGTGAAGCTTCCCTTCCCGCCCGCGGGGGCGCAGGAACTTCCCGGCGTGGTAGCTGGCCGCGACCTCCAGGGCGTTCAGGTTGAGCGCCTCCAGCTCGTCGAGAAGCTCATCGATGCCCGTCTCCAGGATATCCCAGGGATAGACGTATATGCTTGCATCCATCGGATACCACCTTCTCACACTGGGGCGGGGGCGACGGGTTGGCCCGTGCGCGCGGTCTCGTAGATGGCCTCAATGACTGCGAGATCGCGGCAGGCATCCGTCACCGTAACGGCCGGCGTCTCCTCGCCGCGAATACACCGAAGGAAGTGCGACACTTCCTTCGCCACGCCGGCCGCGATCTTGTCCCACAGGCTGTCATCGGTGCGGGCGGTGATGACGGATCTCCTCTGCTCGGCGGTCACCACCTCATAGCCCTGCCAAGCTCGGACGCGGATCACCCCACCGGTGCCGTGGCACTCGAGGTCACACTCGAACATCTCGGTCGGCGTTACGGACAGGGTCAGAGCGCATATCGCACCGCTCTCGAAGACCAGCAGTGCCGCGCCATAGTCCTCACCGCGAACGCGCGGCAGCATGTTACCCAGCTGGGCCGATACGCGGCTCACCTCACTGTCGAGCACCCACCGCACTCTATTCACGCAGTGGATTCCGTTCTCCATGAACACCCCGCCGCCGGCCTCTTCGGCGTCGAGCTTCCAGGGCTCGAAGATGCGCTGGGGCATCACCACGTGATCGCGCACCAACCGAATCTCGCCGATCTCTCCCCGGTCCACGCACTGCTTTGCCGCGCAGAGCTCGGGGTAGAAGTGATGTGTCATGCCGACCAGCGACACAATCCCCGACTGCGCGACCAGCTCTGCCACCTGTCTGCCCGCGGCAAGGCCGGGCGCCAGGGGTTTCTCCACGAGCACGTGAATCCCGCGCTCCGCCGCACTTCGGATGCCCTCCACGTGCGCGGTTGTGGGAGAACAGACGCTCACCGCATCGATGCCGGCCTCGAGCAAGGCGTCGTAGGAGTCGACGACGTTCCCACCGTACCGCGCGGCCGCGCGGCGCGCTTTGTCCTGGTGCGGATCATAGAGGGCGACCAGCTCGACCTCGGGCAGACCGGCGATGGCTCGCGCGTGCAAGTCACCCATGAGGCCAATGCCCGTGATTCCCATTCGCAGCGCGCGCACCGATCGCTCCTTACGGACTGGACTGGAAGCCCCGGGGAAGCCGAGACAGAGCTTCTGGTGAGGACAGCTCCAGTAGCCTAGCCAAGTGATTTGTGGACATGCAAACGCCCGGGCGTCGCCGCATCGTCGTGAACTGACCGAACTCTATTGCACCCGAAGGGTGCCAGAACCCATGCGGGATGTCAATAAGTGCCGTTCGCGGTCGACGGAAGAGAGGTGTCAGAGCCAAACGGCCGACCGCCTGGCGAAACCAGGCGGTCGGGGAGGCGAGTCATTCGTCCTGACCGAGTTACTGTCTGAGTCCAAGCATGGCCCGAGGTCGTGTTCGCCGTGTGAAGGCGCCGCCGGACTGGTCCCATATGATGGGTTGATGGTGGCTCGTCCGCAGGCTCAGAAGCCGCTTAGAGGTGTCTCATCACCATGTAACACCGACGTATTGCAGCATATTCGGCAGCAACGAAAGCGACCAGGTCCTGCCGACATTGCCGGAGGCCATATCAGGGCCAGTGATAGTGCGGGCCCGGCCTGGCCCCGATCGGCCGAGGTGAGACTTCCTTGCCGCAACGTTTGAGTGTGCGGTGATTGGGTATGTGCCCTCGACAAAGGAAAAGGTCATCCTCCGCCAGGGGCCAAGATTGGCGTTGGTCTACCGTATGAGGGTTTGAAACCGGCAGTCGCCGGCAATCACTCACCTGCGCGGCCGAGCTATCACTGCGGATAGAGCGAGAATGGGCGATTGTTCTGAGAACGGCGCGACACACGGCATGGCAGCGCGGGGGGCCGCAAACGCGGAGAGAGCTGCCCAGTGTGCGCGCCTGTTGGGCCGCCAGCTTCGACGCATCCTCACCCTTGTTGGTCTCGAGGTCGCGGGGGAGGCCGTGCTTCCCGACTCCTACCTTTTCGGTCCCAACGGAGGGAGTCGTCCCTGCGACCAGGCCGAATCGGAGGTTCGCTACGAGGCGCTGCTCAGCTACTCGCGGAATGAGCCGCGCCTCGAGCTGATTGCGAAGGGACTGGCGCGAGCTCTTCGTCTCGGCCGCTTCTGCAACGGTGAAGGGCCGCTGCCAATCGATGGTTTCCGTCTCCGCGACCTCGCGCAATGGGCCGGTTATCGCGTCGCCTCGCTGGAGGCCAACATCGGATCGATCTCCAGCTACTGCAACTGCGACTGCGAATTCTGCTACGAGAAGGGCACCCGCGGCGCGGGCATAGCCTTTGGGCGAGCGCATCTCAGCCTGAGCGAACTCGATACCCGCATCAGACATTACTCGCCGGAGAAGAAGACCGGGTTGCTTCCCTCGTCGAGATTCTCCCTCGAACCCTTTGCAAATCCGAACTGCCTCGAAATCGTCGAGCGAGTTCGTGAGGCGGCGCCCGGGGAGCAAATCAATCTCACGACCAACGGGGCCTGCCTGACAGAAGATGTCATAGCGCGGCTCGCACGGCTGCGGCCGATACTGGTGACCGTTTCCATGAATGCCGCCACGCCCGACCTTCGCATGCGGACCATGCGTGACCGCACCCCGGAGGCCGCGCGGATCGCGCTCGAGAGCATTCCCCTCCTCCGCAAGCACGAGATCCCCTTCCTCGGCAGCTATGTGCCATGGCCCTCAAAGCCCCTATCGGATATGGCGGACATGGTACGC
>CAZWRO010000194.1:0-2501 GCA_964635365.1 uncultured bacterium
TTCCCGTTGGGCAGGAGCTTGCCTCCTCCTCCCGAACATGTCCCCCATGAGCCGCGAGGAGCTGCCGATCATCACCAAGAGCCGACTCATACACGACTTGCGGGCGCTGGGCCTGGAGGCCGGCCAGGTGGTCATGCTGCACGCGTCGGTGAAGGCGGCGGGGTGGGTGGTGGGCGGCCCCGACGTGGTGCTCGACGCGCTCCTGGAGGTGCTGACTCCCGCGGGAACGCTCGCGATGTACATCGCCTGGGAGGACGGCACCTACGAGATGCGCGGCTGGCCAGAGGAGAAGCGGCAGGCCTACCTGGATGAGTGTCCGGGCTTCGACCCCGCCACCTCGCGGGCCTATCGCAAGTGGTCGATCCTCACCGAGTACCTCAGGACGAGGGCCGGTGCGCGGCGGAGCGGGAATCCCGAGTGGTCGATGGCGGCCCTCGGCGCGCGGGCCGAGTGGCTCACCAAGGACCATCACATGGACCACGGCGCAGGCCCGGGCTCGCCCATGGAGCGGTTGGTGGAGGCGGGCGGGAAGGTGCTGCTGCTGGGCGCACCGCTCTCGGAAGTGAGCGTACTCCACTACGCGGAATACCTCGCACGCGTGCCGGACAAACGCGTCGTGCTGTACTCGCAGCCGGTCATGCGGCAGGGCAAGCGGGAGTGGGTCGAGGTCGAAGAGCTAGACTCCTGCGAAGGCATCGCGGATTGGTCCGGGCCGGGCGGCCACTACTTCGAGGCGATAGTACGGGAGTACCTGAACGCCAGCCGCGGGCGACAGGGCCTCGTGGGCGCGGCACAGTCCTATCTGTTCGACACCGCCGACCTCGTCGACTTCGCCGCCCGCTGGATGGAGCGCGAGTTCGCGCGCCTACCCTAGGCGACTGCGTCGCCCCCCCTACACCCCTACTCCACCGTCACCGGCCCCAGCGCGTACCGCGTCTCCGCGTCTTCGCCCCGGAGGCCCAGCCGAATCCGCCGGCGCGCCTCCTGCGAGGCCTCGCCCGCGCTCTCCCCGCGCGTCTCGAACAGCGAGATCGCCACTTGATAGCACCCGGCCGCCAGCTCCGCCGGAACCGTCAGCGCCACCGACACCGGAATCTGCGCCGCCGGAAGCCAGTCAGTGGTGGGCGGATCGCTCAGCTCCACCGCCTCCGAGCAGACCACTTCCCCCTCCTCCGTGAGCAGCGACAGCTCCAGCACGAAATCCCGGTAAGGAGGCGCGTTCCCCAGGTTGCCCCAGGTCAGCGAAATCGCAAGCTCCTCCCCCGGCGAAACGGAAACCGGCCAGCTCGCCTCCTCCACCACCAAGCGATAGCCAAGACGCGGCCCGTACTGCTGCACCACCGGCTCGAACTCGCGGTAAGCGCGGGCGCCCATCCTCGCTTTGCCCACCATCACGATGCTCGCGTGCGTCCGGTCAATCGCCCAGTCCAGCATGTTCCTCACGTTGCGTTCATTGCCCCAGTCCAGCCAACTCCCCCCACCGTTCTCATACAGACACAGCACCTCCGGCCAGTGGGCCTCGTACTCCGGGTTGGTCCGGCCGGGGCTACAGTAGCCCATCCCCAAGCCGTCGTCTCGCAGCCCGACCCCTCGCTCCACCAGATAAGGCAGTTGCTCCCGGCCGCCATCCACGTAGGCATAATCGCGCGCCGCCACCAACAGATCGTCGGGGAAGGCCTCCCGATACATATCGTACAGCTCCCGCAGCATCGCGCCCCACGCCTCCGGCGTGAAGCCGTTCTCCCGCCATATCGAGAAGTTGTCGAACTCCTGTATCCCCGTGTTCGTCAGGTTCATCTCACCGTAGTTGCCCGCCGGGATGTCCACATAGGCCAGGTTCGGATGCCCCGCGTACCGCTGACCCAGGAAGCGCGCCAGCTCGCGATGGCGCTCCAAGTAGATCGGATCCCAGAACACCGGAACCCAGCCGTTGTAGTCGCCCGGCTCCGGGAATCCCCGCGCTCCGTCCTCGAATACATAAGCCGGCACCGCGCTGTCGTAGCCCTGCACCTTTTGCGTGACGTCGCGCTGATATGAGGGATTGCCCGAGTTCCAGGGTATCACCCGGATTCCGACATACCGGCCGTGCCGGGCCGCCTCCACCAGCCATCGGTCGATGACGCGCACCGCCGGCGAGTCCTCGTACTTGCCGCGCTCGGGCTCGAACTCGGTCCAGCACGCGCGGTAGTAGTAGGTGGACACCAACGGCATGTCATCCATCTCTCCATCCGGCCCATAGTGCACCAGCATCTGCCACCCCGTGCCCGGATTGATGAGCACCTCCTCCGTCGGCCCCGGTTGCGCCACTATCATGCCGTCGACCTCCTCCACCGTATCTCGCCACACGTCTTCTCCCGTGACCCTCGGCGCGCCCGGGTTCTGCTCCGAGACCGAACCGGAACAACCCGCCGCGAGCGCCGCAATGCACAGCAACCCTATCAGACCAGCCGATCTACTCAATGCTCTTCTCCCTCGCCGTTCGCGGCCTGCTTCACGCCTCA
>CAZWRO010000194.1:2601-4251 GCA_964635365.1 uncultured bacterium
GCCTCCCGCCGCCACCCTCCCCCGCCCCTCCAGACCGAATGTCAGCGCCGTCTTCCCCGTCATCTTATACACCGCTTCCTCCAGACCGAACAACCCCAGCTCCCGGCAATACCTCCCCAGCACCCGCGGGAACGTCCCCCACAGCCGCGGGTGCGGCTTCCCCGAACTCGGCAAGCCGTCGCTCCCCACCATCTGCGCCGAATGCCGCATCACGGCCTGCACATCCTCCTCGCACATATGATGGAAGATCCCCTGCGCCTTCGTCTCGGTGACCAGCATCAACTCGAACAGCACCTCCGCCGGCCTCTCTCTCCTCTCCGCCGCGATCTCGCCCACGCTTTGCCCCTCCCAGGCCTCCCGCCCCGGAGCGGAAGCCACTACGATCCGCTCCCACCCGATCCGCCGCGAGAGATTGTCCCACCCCTCCACTTCCTCTCTTCCCTCCAAGCATCGCACCACCCGCTCCCGCGTCGACCCCTCCCGCAGCCGGCCCAGCAGCGCTTGCTTCCCTCCCGCCAGCGACCACGGCGGCAGCAGAGTCTCGAACGGCGCGCTTCCCGCGGTATAAGGATACTGGTCGCAGGTCACCCTCTCTCCCCGCGCCGTCGCCTCGTCGATCTGCTCCAGCACGACCCCGACGCGCCCCCAGTTCTCCGGGTCCGCCACCTTCAGGTGGGAGATATGCGCCGCCGCCCCCGCCGCCCGGCACACCGCGATCGCCTCCGCCACCGACTCCGCGAACCGGTCGCACTCGTTCCGCACGTGAAACGCCACCGGCCGCCCGAACTCCCCCACCACCCGCGCCAGCGCCACGATCTCCTCCGTCGGCGTGAAGCATCCCGGCGCGTACAGCAGCCCGAACGACATCCCCGCCGCCCCCTGCCCCATCCACTCCCGCACCCGCGCGCCCATCCCGCGCAGCTCCTCCCCCGTCGCCGCCCGATCCTCCGGCCCCACCACGCTCAGTCGCACCGGCCCGTCCGGCACCAGCGCGGCCACGTTCACCGCCGTCCCGCGCTCTTTCACCGCCGCCCGATACTCCCCCAGCGACCCGAACCCGCGCCCGCCCAGCGCCTCCTCCTCCGGCCCGTACGGCCCCCAGCCGCAGTTCCCCACCACCTCCGTCGTCACCCCTTGCGCCACCTTCGGCCTCGCCAGCGGGTCGTCCAGCAGGTCGATGTCCGAATGGCTGTGGCCGTCGATGAACCCCGGAGCCACCACCAGCCCCGCGGCCTCCAGCACCAACCCCGCGCCGCTGTCGGTGACATCGCCCACGGCCTCGATCCGCCCACCGCGCACCACCACATCGGCCCTGCGCGACGGCCCCCCTCCGCCGTCGATCACCCTCCCGCCGCGAATCAGGATATCGCTCATTTCCTCTTGCCCCTCCTCAATCCAGCGGAATCGGCTCCTCCGGAGACGGCATCGGCGGATAGTCCGGGCGCCCGATGTTCTTCACCAGATCGTCGATGAAGATCTCCTTCCCGGACTCGATCGACCGATTCGCCGCGACCCCCGTCAGTATCGAGTAGGCCCCCGCCCGCTGGTCGGCGGCCCGCAGGTACTTGTCCTCCGGCGGGTTCGGATGAAACAAATCGTCCAGCAGCAGCTCGTCTCCCCCGCCGTGCCCGCCTTCTCCTCGCCACAGCT
>CAZWRO010000195.1:0-4250 GCA_964635365.1 uncultured bacterium
CGCCCCGCGCGCCGAGCGAATCACTCCCCTAGAGCGTTTCTTGCCTCACCGTTACAAGCTGAGGTCGGCACCCGTCAAGTCCGCCCCGAGCCAGGTAATTGCTGGCTTTTCCGACTCTTCCGTCGGCAGCATGATCTCGACGCCGAGGGAATCCAGCACCGCCCGCTTCTGCTCGAAGCTCATCGCGTCCGGATCCTTCAGCCGCCGCAGAAGATCCTCCGTCGCTTTCAATCGCGCCTCGTGCGCCTCGCCCCTGGCGATCTGTTCCCGCAGCGCCGACGCGTTGGCCTCCAGTGCGACCCGCTTCGCGTCATACCTGGCGACCCTCTCCTTCGCCTGCTCCGCGGTGTAGAGACGGTCGTCGAATCCCTGGTGAACCGTCTCGACTTCGATCTCGATCTGCGCCAGGGCCAGCTCCGTTGTTCCGAGCTCCTCCCGCCAGGCCTCGACGCCGTGCTCGTGGTATCGCTCAACTGCCTCCCGAATCAGCACCGGGCGACGTATGCGCTCGGCCATGTGCGCCCACACGTCCTGCTCGATTTCTTCCGCAGGGATACCGGGCCGACACCCCGGCTTCGTGCATCGGTAATAACGCCACCTGCGGTTGTCGCCGATCGGCTGTGAGATAGTAAGCCGCTTGCCGCACGTCTCGCAGCGTAGGTGACCCTGTAACAGGAACTCGCGGGTGTGCCGCCGTCTCCCCACCGTCTTCTTCGTGGTCGCGGCCTGTGCGCGCTGCCAGACGGCGCGCTCTATCAGGGGAGCGGGCGCCTCGGCCCATGAGGTGTCCGCGTCCGTGCGCCACTCGCCGATATACTCGCGCCGGCCGATTATCCGCGCCACCGTCTTGGCCTCCCAGGGGGCCGGCGGCCGCTTCGGTTCCTTGCCCTGCGCCGCCAGATCAACTGCTCTCTGTTGGCTCCGCGTGAGCACACCGCGCCGAGTGATCTCGTTGGCGATCGCCTGCGGCCTCATCGCTCTTTCGGCCAGCGAGAAGATCAGCTTCACCGCCAGCGCCTCGCGCTCATCGAGCACCGGCCGGCCCTCGCCACTCACCCCGCGAGGGGCCTTCTGCCAGTGATAGCCGAAGGGGGATCTACTCTCGGGGAAGTGGCCCCGCTTGCGAATACCCGCTTTGCCCATCTTGATTGCCTTGGTGCGCGCGTCCGAGTCCCGGCCCGCCGACCAGAACTGCATATAGGCCGTCAGCCGTTCGCTCGGGTCCTGCGGGTCCATAGTGAACTCGGGTGTTACCAGAATCGCGCCGGCGATCTTCAGCCGCAGTACAATCACCTGCGCGCTGAGGTCGTTGCGCGATATGCGGTTGGGCGCGAATGCCACCAGCGCCCCGAACTCGCCCCGGTCTATCCGGTCAAGCAGCGCCGACATGACGGGGCGGTTGTCGAGGGTGTCCTTCGAGGCCGACCGGCCTTCTTCTCGGAAGACTTCGCCGACCTCAAGGCCGCGACTGCGACACAACTCTTCGCAGGTGGACACCTGCTCGTCGAGCGATACCTTCTCGACTTGCTGCTTGGAGGATACTCGGACGTAAATTGCTGCTTTCATTTCACCACTCGCTTCTAGGGCCGGCGGCAGGGCGAGTGGTGAACTTCCCCGCCGACCGGCCCCGATGTTCTCTCTACCAATCTGGTAGTGCCGCCACGAGGGGCCGCAGAATCCGCACGAGCTGAGCATAGGTGCAGCCTCCTCTGATTCCGTCCGCCTTCTCGATCAGGTCCCGGTCCAATTGCTGGAAGAGTTTGCCCCTCAGACCGCGAGGAGCCTTCCGAACCGGTTGCGCGTCGTACTGCTCTACCCAGTCGGCGAAGTCTCCGCGCACCTCCTGGCCGACGATATCCGTGCAGTTCCACAGCCGGCCGAGAACGCGCAGGCATTCATCTTTGTTCGCGTAGTGGCGATGCCACTCCCCCTCACCCGTCAAGCTATCCGTCAACGCCTCCCGAACGTGTCCCTTCATATGCATCGTAGTCTCCGCCTTTCCTTACAGATTCCGTCTGTGCGTCACGCGACCGCCCGCTCCGATGGAATGAACGAACGTACAAGCACCTCGCCGAGAATACGGTAGCCCGCGGGCACAGGCTCCGGCTTGCCGAAGAGCTGGCCCAACGAGTACCGCCGGACATGGGGAACGCCGCCGCGCCGACCTGCATATATCCAAGTGTGCAAGTCGCTCTTCTCGTCGGCGAGCAGCACCATCCGGCCCCTGTGTGGCGGGCCTTCTTCGATCAGAATGTTCCCGCCGTCGGGATACCGTTCACCGCTCACGATGCACGGTCCCTCGAACGTCACGCGCTGCCGTCTCTTCCTCGCCATTTCAGCCTCCTCCAAAATAGGACAGCCCAACCCGAGCGCAGCATTCTGGAGAGAAACCGCGGGGGCCAGGCTGTCCAAGTTTGGTGGTCACGATAGAAAATGCTCCGCTCAGTTCCACGATTTCTCTCCGCAGGCATTATACCACACGTCTTGCCTGTTTCCTTCCTTCCCCGAAAAAAGATTCAGGCGATTGTCGCCAAGGCGAACACCCTGGGGTGCTTGGCGGGGCGGGAACGACCGTCCTTGCCTACAATGCGGGAGGGAACTGTCCCAGACGGGACAGTTGTCGCGGGCTTCGCCTTTTACTCCCGCCGATTCGGCGGGAGTTTCCCTCTGTTTGCTCTTAGATGGTCTCCCCTGCGTTTCTTGCTTCCGTTGATAGATCGCGCTCGACCGCGCTCTTCGAGGTCCCCACCGCCTCCGCTGGTACCCTTCCAGGCCTTTCATCGCGAGCTCCAGGCGCCGAATGTGTTGTCCGAGTGCATAGACAGCCTTGTTCAGTCTCGCCAAGGCCCTGTCTCTGGCTTTCGGCCCACTGCCCGCGCCCATGCCTTCTAAGGCGACCCTGTAGTTTAGGACAAGACTATCGAACAGGTCGAGCACGCGGCCGACCTTGGCGATATCGCCCCCCACCGATCCCGAAATGGCCCCCAAGGACGTAAGCAAGTCGGCGAACACCTTCCCCTTGTCTTCGAGTCCAGCCCCCGCGCCGCGCGGTGCGTGCAGCAACACGCGCTCACGATCAGCGAACATCCCCGCCACCTCCACCATCAGATTATATGCGAGGGCCGACACTTCAGCCGCAAACGCCCGCCCTTTTTTCACATCCCCGAGCAGATTGCCAGCAAGAGTGGACACCTCAGTCGCAAACGCCGGCCTTATCTGACTGAGTTGATCTGCCGCGCAGCTTCGCCCCCTTAGGAGCAGGCAGGCCCGATCGGCGAACAGGCTCGCCGCAACGACGCTATTGGTGGCCGCCACTATACAGCATCCAGTATCCTTCGCTCGTTGCCACAAATCATACCAGTACTCAGTCCGCGGCGACTGCACATCCAGCACGAGCACCTGAGCCACCGATGGGATCTCGCTCACACGGAGATGATTGTCGCGCCCCACGAGGCCATAGAACACGCCGCGCTCGGCCATCGTGAGACACACGCCTCCAGGTTCGCGAAACCACACCGTATCGTCGAGGGTGATGGTGCCTTCGTCGGGCCGAATCGGTTCATCGCCCGCCACGTCCCTGAACTGCCTCGACTCACTTGCTGGTATGCCCGCGAGCTGGTGGAGGAAAGCTCCGCGACCGCCGCGCCCGCGCAGGAGCAGTATCTCGCCCCGGTCAACCTCGAAGGTCACTCGCTGCTCGAAGTCCCGGAGCTGCTTTCGCACGTCAACCTTCAGCATAGTCCGCACCGCACCGCCACCGCCTTCGCGGCCAGCTCTGCGTCATTCAGATGCCAGAGAGTATGCCGACCACAGGCAGGGCAGTTCTCGCACGCGCAGACGCTCACAGCTCCACAGGACGCGCACCGTTTCGGGTCTATCACTATCACGTGTTCACCTCCGTCGCGTGCGTCCCCGACAGTCTGCCCGCGATGCTCGGAACCCGTCCGCTTTGCCGAAGCTCCAGAGGGCGTAGACCTCCGGGGCGAAATCGCGGAAAAGCGCAGAATCAACGTGTGCGTCATCTTTGCGTATTTTCGCAGTCCAGTCCTGTACTGTCCGCAACTCTACCCCCACCGCCTCCGCTATCGCCTTGCTCACGACGGCACCCCTATACCCTCCACCACCGTCTGCGCGTTGCTGCCGGCGCCATGCTTTACGTCCTGCACCCAGCAGATCACGTCGTCGCCGAGTTCGTTCTCAATCGTGATAACGTCGTTCGGCTCAATCCTCAAGTCGAGCTCGCGGAGAGT